>NZ_CAUVXO010000651.1:0-2761 GCF_963555865.1 Protofrankia sp. Cr1 | reverse complement strand
AAGTTCGGGAACCGGTCAGGAGGCCTGGACGTCGAACCGCGCGGCCGGTGCGGCAAGGTGCACCGGCCCGCCGAAGACGCGGCTGGCATCGGCCTGTCTGGCCTGCAGCCAGCCCGGGTCGCCAGAGATGAAGTGGGTGAGCACGAGCTGGGCGACGTCGGCGGTGGCTGCGGCCTCACCGGCATCGGTGGCGCTGAGGTGACCGTGCGGTCCGTCGTCGGTGACCTCCAGAGTGGCTTCGGCGAGCAGCAGGTCGACGTCCCTGGCCAGCGGAATCAACGCATCGGTCCGGCCCGTGTCCCCGGTGTAGGCGAGCGTTCCCGCCGGGCCGTCCACCCGGACTCCACAGTTGGGAACGGCGTGCCGCAGGCCGTGCATGCTGATTTCGCAGTCACCTGCCTTGAACACCTCACCGGCGGTGTACTCCCGTACGTCGAAGGCGATGTCGAAAGCCTTGTCCAACATGGGAATGGTCGCTACCGGAAACAGTTTCGCAAGCTTGTCCAGAGTCGCCCGACCGCCGGTCGGCACGTACAGTGGAATGGGTGGACGCTCGATGTCATCATCGGCATCCGGTAGGTTTTCCAGGTGGTGCCCATACCGGGCGCGCCCGCTCAGAAGAGCCTTTCCAATGGGCAACAGATCATAGCAGTGATCCGAGTGAAAATGACTGATCACAACCGCGTCCAGCATCTTCGGATGGCCGATCGCACTGAGCGCCAGGGCAACTCCCGGACCGCAGTCCAGCAGTATTCTGGCACCTTCCGTGCTCACCATGTAGCCTGAACTGCTCTGACCGCCGGCTGGCATTCCAGAGCGACAGCCGAGGACCGTGAGATGCATTGGAGAGACATCCGATCTTTTGAAATGCCGAAATTAACGCCGCACTTTCTGAACGTAAAATTCACTCGTTCCAGCGATGGTGCTGGTCAATCATGGATTTGGCAACCAGCAGCTGCCACACGCACGATTGCGAGGACCAATCGCCGCGAGCTGAACCGGGTAGAAATCCCGGCTACGTCGTCGGGCCGGTCGCAGCCCTGACCGGCGGTCGCCGATCCCGGCCGGGATCGGCTGGGATCGGGCGGGCTCGGCGGCACCACCCGGAGCTGATGTGGTGGTCAGACCGGTGGGAGCGGGCGGTACGCTTTTGTGAATTCGAACAGGACCCGCCGTCCGCTCGGTGAACGGACCGCAAAGCGACCACAAAAGTCATTGGAATAATCGCCGACGGCATGCGCGTCCACCTACGGTCGATTGCCATTTCGAATAGATCAATACAACCGGAAGACAAGTATTGACAATACTCGTACCATCGACAAAAAATTTCGGATGATGACGGTGTTCGCCAGGTCGACCTTCATGAGGCAGGGAGAGACCGCATGCTCGCCGGCACGTTGCACGAAGCACTTGACCAGATGGCCGCGTACCGCCCTGACACGCCCATCGCCTTCCCGTCCGAGCCGGCGACGATTTCGCTGCACGACCTCGCGGAGTCGTCGCGGTCGATGGCCCGCGCATTGACCGAAGACGGTGTCGGGCCCGGCAGTCGGGTCGGTATCTTCAGTCAGAACGCGCCCGAGTTCCTGCAGGCCCTGTTCGCCATCACCCGGACCGGTGCAGCCGCGTGCCCGTTGCCGCTACCCAACGCCGCCCGGGACCTGCGCGGGCACGCGAACCGGCTGGCACGGATCTCATCGGTCGCAGGGATGCGTCGCGTGGTGGTCTCGTCCCGGTTCCGGGCCCTGGCCGGTCGTTTCAGCGAGGCCATGGGCGAGACCACGTTCGTCTGCGCCGAGGAGCTGCGCTGCGGCGCGACCTCGCCGGGAATGCTACCCACGGTGGCGCCGACGGACCTGGCGATCGTGCAGTTCACCTCCGGGAGCACGGCGGCGCCCAAGGGGGTGCAGCTCACCCACGCCAACGCGCTCGCGGGTATCGAGGCGATCAGCGAGGGCATCGAGCTCGGCCCGGGCGACAGCGGCGGTATCTGGTTGCCGCTCTTCCACGACATGGGACTCTTTGCCACCCTGTGCGCGATCATGCGCGGGATACCCATGACGGTGTGGTCGCCGACCTCGTTCGTGAAGGATCCGGCGCGGTGGCTGGACGAGTTCCTCGCCTGCGAAGCCACGATCTCCAGCGCCCCGAGCTTCGGCTACGACCAACTGACCGCGGCCGTGTCCGCGGATGACGCGGCCCGACTGAACATGCGGCGCTGGCGGATCGCCTTCAACGGTGCCGAACCGATCGCGGTCTCCTCGATCGAGCGTTTCCTTGAGCGCTTCACACCGGCCGGCTTCGCGCCCGAAACAATGTTCCCGGTCTACGGTATGGCCGAGGCGACCCTGGCAGTCACGTTCCCCGCGCTCGGCCGGGCGCCGGTGTCGGTCTGGGTTGACCGCGACCGGCTGGCCAATACGGCGTCGGCCCACGAGGTGGCACGTGGGCACTCCCAGGCCCGGGGCATCGTCGGCGTGGGCCAACCCGTACGGGGCGTGCAGGTGCGGATCGGCGACGCCGCGGGCACCGGTGTGTCCGCCGATGACCACCGGGTCGGCGAGATCGAGATCCGTGGGGACTCGGTGACGTCTGGTTATCTAGAGGGCCAAAGAGCGCGCGACGATCGTCAGATCGCGCGCCCGGCGGGCAGCGAGACCGACCCGTTCACATCCGACGGCTGGCTGCGCACCGGTGACCTGGGGTTCCGCCGAGGTGAGGAACTCTTCGTCACCGGACGCCGCAAGGAAATGATCATTGT
>NZ_CAUVXO010000650.1:1901-2923 GCF_963555865.1 Protofrankia sp. Cr1 | reverse complement strand
GGCCGACGACGCCGAAGGCACCGCCGTTGAGGCGACCGCCGCGGCCCGCGCGGACGCCGCTTTGGCGCAAGCCGCGCCCGCCCGCGTCGAGGCGCTGCGCCGGGAGGCGGCGACCCGGCTGGTCGCTGTCGGCATCCAGGGGCGCAACATTTTCCATCAGGCGCTGGCCGGGGCCTACCGGGACGCGATCCTGGCCTACGCCCGAGCCAGGCGCGCCGAGGGCATCACCTGCTCGGAGAACGGCGGCGTTCTCGACATCGAGTTCGAGCTGCAGATCTAGCGGGCCAAAGGGCGCGCGACGATTGTCAGATCGCGCGCCCGGAGGCCGCAGTTCCTGGAGCACTGATGGCCTGCTCCGATTGCCGATCGTGAGGATAGGGGGGTGAACGCATGCGGGTTCGGGTGAAGTTCCGCTACCGCGCCGACACGGGCGAGGTCGAGATGTTCCGCGTCGAGGACACCGGAGAGGGTGCGCCCGCCACCGACCACGACGCCCGCCACGACCGGGCCACCGCCGACATCGCGCGCATCGTCGAGAACAGCGCCCTCATCGAGCAGGAAGCTCCGCAGGTCGCACCGGCGGGTCGCGAGCAGGTCAGGCAGCGGCCGACCGACGAGCCGTCGACCGAACAAAGGGCCGAAGGGGGGCCACGGCTCCGTGACTGACGCCCCGCTGCTCGACCGGGCCGCGACCTGCTATCTGCGGGCCGGGCAGGTTGCCGAGGCCGCGCGTTGTTATCGGGACGCCGGCCTGTTCCCGCGGTCGGCCGACCTGTACGCCCAGCTCGGTCGGTACCGGGACGCCGCCGCGGACTACACCGCGGCCGGCCTCGTCCATGTGGCGGCCTGGACACTTGCCCATGTTGTGGGCGACCCGGCCGCCGCCCGCGCATTGCTGCTGGGCCACCCATCCCACCCATCCGGCCAGGCCGGCCAGGCCGAGCCTGCGGTCGCGTCGATGTCCGACGCCCTGTTGCGTCGACTGGTACTGGCCCGCTGCGACGTCGCGGACGGGCTGCCCG
>NZ_CAUVXO010000650.1:1213-1771 GCF_963555865.1 Protofrankia sp. Cr1 | reverse complement strand
CTGGGCCACCCATCCCACCCATCCGGCCAGGCCGGCCAGGCCGAGCCTGCGGTCGCGTCGATGTCCGACGCCCTGTTGCGTCGACTGGTACTGGCCCGCTGCGACGTCGCGGACGGGCTGCCCGACCGGCACATCCTTCCCGCGCTCGCCGACGTCCAGGCGATGCTGGCCGGGCCGTCGGTTACCGAACCCGCCTGGCCGGCGAACTCCGCCAGCCGCCGCATCGAGGAATGGGCGGTTGTGCTGGCCGAGGCCGCCTACCGCTATGACCAGGTCGCACTGGTCTTCGCCGCGGCCGTGCGCGGCCGACGCGCCGGTGCGGAACAACGCTGGGCCGAATGGTCCGCGCGGGTGCTGCACACCGAACTGACCCTGCCGTCCGGCGCTGTGTCGACCGGTGCTGTGCCACCGACAGCAGCCGGGCCGTTCTCTCCTAGCGGGCCGTCCGTCGCTGCCGGATCCACGACCAGCCTGTCCGCGGGGTAGCCGATGACCTTGGGTCCCGATGATCGTCCGGTCTCCGGTCAGGGGCGACGTGCTTTCAGTCTCGACGAGGAC
>NZ_CAUVXO010000650.1:0-1188 GCF_963555865.1 Protofrankia sp. Cr1 | reverse complement strand
GTCCGCGGGGTAGCCGATGACCTTGGGTCCCGATGATCGTCCGGTCTCCGGTCAGGGGCGACGTGCTTTCAGTCTCGACGAGATCTCGCCGGACGAGGTTCCCGTGCCGCAGGCATCCCCGCTACCGGAGCCCACGCCCCCGGATGCGATCCCCGTTCCCCAGAACGGATCGACCGTCCGGCCGGAGCCTTCCACCGGACCGCCCAGCCAGCCCGGACCGGACGGGTCCGCTGTGTCCGCCGGCCTTTCTGCGCAGGTGGTGGCACTCGCCGGCAGGTTCGGCTCCGCCTCCGCTGCGCTTGTGTTCGCCGGCTTACTCGTGGCGACCGGACACCGTGACAGCATCCAGTTCCTGCGGGCCGACGGACCAAACCCGTCGGGCGTCCCGACCGTCGCCGGTTCCGGGAGCTGGTGGGTGGCCGCGGAAATGGACCTCGACCTGGGCCGGGAGTTGGTGTCAACCGCGTCCGGCCGGCTGTTCGTCCATGCCGACGGATGGTTCCGGCCCGATCGTGGCTGGGGCGCCATGCCGGTCGCCCCGGTCACACCGGACGGCGACCGTGGGTCGGTGCCCACGTCCGGGCTCCGTCCGGTGAGCGTCGTCGAAGTGGTCCGGACCGCCGGACTCCACCCGGTCGCGGCCGGCACATCCACCGAGGCCGTGGTCCTGCTGCCCGGTGCGCTGGCCGGCGAGGTCATCCAACGCGCCCTGGAGCTGGGGCTGTCGGTGAGCTACCGGCCGGTCCGGCTGGATCCGCTGTTCGGCGCCCCGTTGTCCGGTCCTGTGCTGCCCGGGGCTGCTGCCGGACCGTTCGGTGGCGGCCGGGTCGCCACCGAACTGCGGCTGTCCCCTGCATCGGGGGAGACGCTGCCCGCGTCGCTGCCCATGTCGCTGCTGACTGCTCTTGATCACGACCCGTTCATGCTGGTCTGCCGGGCCACCGGCGACGGACTGCTGGTCCAGCACGCCATGGCGTCCGCCCTGGGTGACCCGCTGCTCGCCGACCTGGTGGACGCCGGCACGTGGGTGCTGGCCGACAGCTCGTTCGGCTGCTGGCGGCTGGTCGGCCTGGGCGAGCCCAGCGACGGAGCCGCGCTCGTCCGGCTCGCTGACGGCTACCGGCTGGAACCACCGGACCGGACCATTCCGGTACCGGACACCACGTTGTTGCGGCTGGACGCGCGGCC
>NZ_CAUVXO010000649.1:0-2756 GCF_963555865.1 Protofrankia sp. Cr1 | reverse complement strand
GGCGGGGTTGGCGGCATCGGCGCGGTTGGCCGCCCGGTTCGGCGGCGGACCCGCCGGGCCAGGCGGTAGCCCGCGTAGACCGTCGTCGCAGCCAACACGATCAGAATCATCGGCCCGATCAGCGCGACAACCTCGGTCAGGCCACCGACGAATCGGTCCCAGGACAGCCGGGCGGCCCGGCCGAGACCCCCGTCATCGGTGGCCGGACCGGGCTTGGTCACCGCGCCCTGCTCGCTGACGCCGACGGTGAGGGTGGCAAGATCACTGGAGTCGGCCAGTACCTGGCGCTGGCCCTCAAGCTGTTCGATCTGCATCTGTACGCTGTCGATCTGCTGGCGGACCGAGAGGACCTCCCCGATCGTCCCGGCCTTCGCCAGCAGCGCCAGATAGGTGTCCCGGGAATTTTGCAACGCCTTGCGCCGGGACTCCAGATCGACATACTGGCCGGTCACGTCCCGGGTGGACACGGTTGATGCGCGGACGTCGCCGATCTTCCCGACCTGGCTGCGCAGTTGTTCGAACGAACCGCTCGGGACCCGCAGGGTGACGTTGGCGTGTGGCCCGTCACCGTCCTTGACGGCTGCGGTACCAGTGCTCTCCAGCGCGGACAGGTAGCCCCCCAGCCCCTTGGCCGCGGCCTCGATGTCACTGACGGCCGCGTCCACGCCGCCGAGACGCACCCACAGCGAGACCGAACCGATGCGGACGATCCGCGGTTCGGCGCCGGCCGGCCGGGCCGGGTCGCTGCGCCCGCCCGGTTGGGCCTCGGTCACACCGGTTGTCCCCGGTTCCGGCACGGCAGCAGAACCTGAACTGACACTCAAGCCGGAATCATCGGTGGACGCGGCGCCGGCACCGGAACCGGTACTCGAACCCGCATCGGGACCGGAACCGGTGTTCGAACGGGCGATGCCGGGCGCGACGGGCAGCGCGGCCGATGAGGAACCCACGTCCGGCTTCCCGCCGCCGATGCCGAGTACGACACCCATGATCGCTAGGGTCCCGATGACGACGGCCACCGGGACGATCCAGCCCCGCCTGCGGGTGACCTTGGCAAAGGGATCATCAACCGGGGCTGTTCCCAGCTGTGGCCGCTCCACCTGTGCCGGGCCGTCGGGCTCCCGGGTGTCCGAACCTGCCATGACCATCACCGTGGCCGTCCTTCCGTCAGCGATCAGCTGTCGCAACGTTGGACGCACCGGTAGCCCGTTCGGTTCACCCCGATTTCCGACCGGACGAGGGTCCGGTCCAGAAACGCTACGAACCGAAACGCTACGAAGGCAGGAGGCGCTCGATGAACGCTTGGAGCTGCTCGACGTTGCGGCACTCGACCATCTCGTCGACGAGGTCGGCGTAGGCGCGGGTCGCCGAGTCACCCGAACCCCAGTAGGTACGCGGCTCCGGGTTCAGCCAGTAGGAATGTCTGGCCTGGGCGCACAGTTTCCGGAAAACGCCGGATGCGGTCGCCCGATAGTTGTTGCGAGCGTCCCCCAGCACGAGCAGGGAGGTCTTCGGGCCGACCGCGTCGGGATACCGCTGCGCGAACACGTCGAAGGCGTGGCCGTAGTCGCTGTGCCCGTCGAACCAGACCAGATCGGCTTCGCCCGCGATCCGCGCCATCATGTCGCCGAGATCGCCGCCCCGCAGGAACCGGGTGACCTCATCGGTGGTGTCGATGAACGCGAACGCCCGGACCTTGGCGAACTGCTCCCGCAGCGCGTGCGTCAGCAGCAGGGTGAAGTGGGCGAACGACGCCACCGAGCCGGAGACGTCGCACAGGACGACGAGCTCGGGTTTGTGCGGCTTGTGCGGCCGGTGGTAGGTCTCCAACGGCACACCGCCGGTGGCGAGCGAGGCCCGCACGGTGCGGCGGAAGTCCAGCCGGCCGGAGCGCCCCAGCCGGCGGCGAGCGGTCAGCCTGGTCGCGAGCCGGCGTGCCAGCGGGTAGACCTGCCGACGCAGTTCGACGAGGTCGCGCTGGGACGCCCGGAGAAAGTCGACCTGGTCGGCCAGTGGCTTGACCGCGGTCTTCGCCACCGCGTCCACCCCGCGTTCCTCGGCAAGCCGGCGGCGAACCTCGGCGGCGACCATCTCCTCGAACGAGCGGATCCGTTCGGTGATCGTCTGTCGGGCGACCCGCTCGGCAAGACCGCCGGTCGTGGCCCCACCGAGCATCGCGGCCAGCAGGTCCGCGATCAGAGTGTCCGGTGACAGCGCCCGCATGACCCGGTACATGAACCAGGACCGCTGCCCGGCCCCGCCCGGCGTCGAGCCGAGGGCGGTCACGGCGTCCCTGGCAAGGCGACGGAGCGCCTCCTCGTCCCCGTCGAGCAGGGCAGCCAACAGGTCACCGCGCATGGCCTCACGCAGCATGTCCGGATCCAGGTCGGTGACCTCGCCACGCTGTTGCGCGTCGCCGCCCTCAGGCCGGCCCCCACCATCGTCGCCGTGATCGTCGACGGACAGACCGGCGCCGATCCGCGGCGGAAAGTAGAGATCGAACAACATGTCAAAGGTGGCCCGGTGGGTCGGGCGCTTGCACATCGTCGCCGCGAACGCCGCGTGCAGCGCCCCGCGGTCGAGCAACCCGACCGCACCGAGCGCGCGGGAGGCGTCCACGGTCTCGGCGCTACTCACCGGCACACCAGCCTTGCGCAGTGCGGCGGTGAACGCCACCGTACGGTCCAGCACGCTCATCTCGGCCGTCCCATCACCTCAGGCCACGGCAGGCCACGTCACGTCCGGTCAGGTCGAGT
>NZ_CAUVXO010000648.1:0-2776 GCF_963555865.1 Protofrankia sp. Cr1 | reverse complement strand
CAGCGCACCCTGACCGAAGGATTCCCCGACCGTTTCCTGCTCGGTATCGGCGTCAGCCACACCCCCGCCATCGCCCACCGCGGCCACCACGGCCACCAGATGGCCAGCCCACTCCAGGTCACCCGCGACTACCTCACGGCCATGGACGCCGCCCCCTACTACGGCGCCCCACCCGTCACCGGTCTGCACCGCATCCTCGCGGCCCTCGGACCGAAGATGCTCAGGCTCGCCGCCGAACTCACCGGCGGCACACACACCTACACCGTTCCCGTCGAACACACGGAATTCGCCCGCCGCCACCTCGGAGAAGGACCCCTTCTGATCCCCGAACAGAAAGTCGTCCTCGTCACCGACCCCGGCGACGCCCGCCGCATCGCCCGCGCCAACGTCAGCCGCGTCATCCGCCTCCTCAACTACGCCAACAACCTGCGCCGACACGGCTTCACCGACGACGACCTCGCCGGCCAGGGCAGCGACCGCCTCATCGACGCCCTCGTCGCCTGGGGCACCCTCGACGACATCCACCGCAGAGTCAAAGACCACCTCGATGCCGGCGCGGACCACGTCGCCCTCCAGGTCCTGACCGCCGACCCGACAACACTCCCCCGTCGGGAATGGGGCGAACTCGCCGCACTGATCCACTAGACGAGTACGCGCGCCCGACAACACGAGCGTGGATCAAGGAACGGGGCTGGGGTTCGACCTCGTGGCACCCTTCGACCTGGCCAAACGGTGCCTGCTGTCGAACAATCCCTGTGGAATGTGCAGGAACCCGCACGGTTCCTGCACATTCCCGGGAACATCGTCTCCAGGACGAGCCGCACAGTCCGTCCAACGTCAGCCTCTCTTGAATGCCTCCCGGCGCAGCATCTGGAACAGTGTGGGAGCGCCCTCGAGCGTTGTCACTGCGACCGCCTTACGCACGAACCGGGCATTTCCCGCCTGCTCGAGCAAGCTCGCGGCGAGGTCGGCGCGGCTGGTGAATACGCCCGGCGCCTGATCCTCGTGAAGCTCGTACCTCGTCACCCCGACAGCATCGAACAGGCCCGACGGGCGCATGATCGTCCACTCCAGGTCGCTGGCGCGGACGAGTTCCTCCATGAGCCGCATGTCCGCGTACGTCGTCTTGCCAATCGTCGCAGTGAGCAACGGCTGCATGACTCGGTTCAGCAGGAAACCGCCGTCAGCATGATAGTGCGGCTCGGTGGCACTCGAGCTGACCACGACCAGTCGCTTGATCCCGTGCTTGGCCATCGCGGCGACGATGGTGCGCACGCCGTCGCTGTAGACGCTGATCGGCTTGCGCGTGAAGGGCACACCGAGCGTCGACAGCACGACATGTGCCCCGTCGATCGCGCGATCGACGGCCGGCGCGTCATGTACGTCGGCCTCCACGACGTCCAGTCCTTCGTGCGTGACAGGGAAATCGGCCGGCCGCCTGGTCACCGCTACGACGTCGTGGCGGGCGGCTAGCGCCTGCTCCGTCAGCAGTCGGCCGGTCGACCCGTTGGCCCCGAAGACGACGATCCTCATGGTTACGCTCCTCCTGACCCTCGGGCGCGGGTCGCGATCTAGTAATACGAATCTCGTATGATACGAAAACGATAGCATGACGTGGGGAGGTCAGGGGGCTTGACAGCGCGAGGTGTTGACGGATCGGCATCTGGCGAGGGAGGACGAACCCGGAGCCGGCGAATCGCCGAGGCCAAGCTGAGCCTGCGCGAGCTGCGGATCGAACTGGCAGTACTCAATCACCGGGTGGGCTCGCGGATAGAGATCAAGGATGTGGACTTCGACTGTCTCGACGTCATCACGCGCCACGGCCCGATCAGCCCGAGCGCTCTTGCACGGCGCGTCGGTGTGCATCTGGCCACGATGACCGGCATTCTCGACCGCCTCGAGAGGGGCGGTTGGATCGTGCGCGACCGGGTCGAGAGCGACCGGCGTGCCGTGCTCATACGCGGTGTGCCCGACAAGCAGCGCGACATCTTCCGGCTGTACGACGGTATGAACCGCTCGCTGGACAGGATCCTTGAGAACTACAGCGACGACGAGATCGACCTCGTCGTCGACTTCCTGCGACGCTGCACCGAAGCCGGGCAATCTGCCACGGACCAGCTCGCGAAGGACTCGGATACCTGAGCGGAAAAATTGACCGGAACGATCTGCTCGACATCCCGCCGGGCGGTGGGCTTGACCGACTTGGGCTTGGGCAGCACCGCCCGCAGCCGGCTCATTGCCGTGACCGCGCCTGTTGCCACACCCCGCGCAAGCCCAGCGGGGCTAGGAGCGCCCGGCAAGAGGGTGTAGATCAAGGAGTGGAGTGGGCCGCGTAGAGCACCGCTACCCGGGCCTCCTCGCGCCTCGCAACGCATCCACCGCAACCCCACTCCTTGATCCGCATTCCCTTCGGTGCGACGAGTGGAAGGAAGACATCAGGAGGTGCCAGTTTTCGGGCAGAAAATGTATGTCAACCATCCACTCGTGCTCGGCCGGCTACCGCCTGACGGCGCTCCCGCCCGCAACGGGCCGACCGCAACCGCCGAGGGAGGCGAGCCCACAGTGATCGCCAATGCCGAGGACTCCCGGACGACCCCGGCCGTGGTCGACCTGGTGCGCGAACTCGCCGGCGGTGAGGAACCGAACAAGGGCCTCAACCCGGATGAGGCCGTCGCGATCGGCACCTCGCTGCAGTCCGATTTCACGAACCTCGCGGTCAAAAACCCCTTGTTGCTCGACGTCAACCCGCTCTCCCTCAGCATCGAGAGCAACACGA
>NZ_CAUVXO010000647.1:0-2782 GCF_963555865.1 Protofrankia sp. Cr1 | reverse complement strand
CCATGGCGCCGCGGACCTCGTCCGGGGTGAGCATCCGGAAGGTGCAGGCGTCGATGTCGGGGTCGGTGACCTGGTCGGGGGTGAGGAGGGCGTGGCGGTCGCGGGTGGTGCAGGTCGATGCCGGTTGGCTGACCGGGGTGGCGGTGCCGGTGCGGTAGTAGGGGACCAGCAGCGCCCCGGCCGGCGGCCCGGCGGTGATCAGGCCGCATGTTCGCACTCGTGCAGGATGCCGCCGAGGCGGTCGCGTCGGCGGATGTTGAGGTGGGTGAGCCGGGGTCCGGGCCGGTGGTCGTTTCGGGCAGCGACCGGAGCGGTCTGCCGTTTGCGATGCCCTGGTGTGGCCGGTGTGTGTCGTAGAACGCTTCGCCGCTGCGCACGACGGTGATCCCGGCAACCGCTGGTGGTCGACCCCGAGGCGCTCGGCCATCGGCTGCAGGTTCTTGCGCTTCCCGTCGAGCATCAGCCCACGCAGGTACAGCTCACCCTTCGCGCGCTGGTCTTTCTGCTCGCGGGTCAGGGCAGCGAGGCGGCCAGCCCGAACGGCACGAAATGGTCGGGGCCGAGGAATGAGGTGATCTCGGCGATGCGGTCGCAGCTCAGGGCCAGCACCGTGATCGACCAGGCGTTGTGCGGGCCGGCGGTGTCGGCCCCGAGGTAGAACGCCACAGCGGGCTGGCCGTTGGCGCTGATCGGCCGGTGCCGCCAGCTGGGGCAGCGAGTCATCGGGACCTGTACGGCAAAGTCAACAACGGCTTCAGTGCCGTGGTACCAGTGCGGCAGCGGCGGCATCGACCAGGTGACGTCCTCGGTGAGCAGCGCGACCAGGGTGTCGGGGTCGCCGCGCTCCAGCGCGGTGGCGAAGCCGGTGACCAGCTCCCGTAACCGTGTGTCAGTGATCGTGCGTAGCGTCTGTTGCTGGCTGCGGTCCCCGACCTTCTGGGCGACGATCCGGCGGGCTCGCGCCAGCGCGGAGTTCACCGAGGTGGCGGAGGTGTCCATCATGGTGGCGATCTCGGCGGCGGAGAAGCCGAGGACGTCGAACAGCAGCAGCGCCGCCCGTTGGTTGCCCGGCAAGTGCTGGCATGCGGCGACGAACGCCAACTCGACCGCCTCTCGCTGCTGGTAGCGCGCCTCCGGCCCCATCGCTTCGGCTGTGAGGTCGGTGTCGGGGTAGGGGCCCAGCCAGGCGACGTCGGTGCGTGGTACCTGGTCGAGCACGGCACGCTCGCTGGACGGGCTCAGGTCCATCGGCAGCGCCCGTTTGCCGCGGGAGGCGATGACGTCCAGGCAGGTACGGGTGGCCACCGTGTACAGCCACGTGCGCAGTGAGCTGCGGCCCTCGAACCCCGCCAGCCCTCGCCATGCCCGCACCAGGGCGTCTTGCACGGCGTCGTCGGCGTCGTGGACCGAGCCGAGCATGCGGTAGCAGTGGGCGTGCAGCTCCCGGCGCAGCGGCGCCACCAGGCGGGTGAACGCGGCGTCGTCCCTGCCATGAGCGACAGCCAGGTCGGCATCCTCGGCGCCGTCTGCGCTCATCTCCGCGCTCGTGTCCGCGAATTGCCCGGAAGGAACCTCACCCATGAGCGACGATTCTGCCCCGCGGCCGCAGTCTCACCGATGAACGACCACAACCGACCCCGCCACGGAGGTAGCGCATGAGCCCGACCGACCACCCGCGCCGGCCCGCCTGGTTCGACATCTCCACCCCCGACGCTCCCCACGCACGACGTTTCTACCAGGAACTATTCGGCTGGCCGAGCAACGCCATCGACGACAGTTACGCGCTGATGGGCGACGACGGTGGCCAGCCTACGGGCGGATCGGCCAAGCCGGCGCGACCAGCCCGTATGTCGGGCTGGTCGCCTACTTCCCGGTCAAGGACGTAGACAGTGCCCTCGCCCGCGCCGCCGGGCAACTCGGCGGCGTTCGCGTCCTGGACCCGGTCGAGACGCCCGACAGCCGCATCGCCGTGTTCGCCGACCCCGATGGCAACCGTGTCGGACTGGTCAGCCGCTGATCCCGCCGACATCACCGAACACCTGGACACAAGAGAGCCGCCGGAATGACGACACCAGAACCGACCACCAAGCGCCACCCCGCGACCAGCATCTGGCCGCTGATACACGCCGAACGGGCCGCCCTGGCGGCCGATCTCGCGGACCTGACCGACGAGGAGTGGGCGACGCCGTCGCTATGCGACCGGTTCACTGTCCGTGAGGTGCTGGCCCACCTCACCGCGGGGGGCAGCCTCAACCCCATGCGGTGGCTGGCGGGCGTGATCCGCTGCCGGTTCGACTTCGACAAGCAGGTCGCCATGCGGCTGGCCGAGCAGCTGGGCACGACCCCAGTCGACACGCTCGCCCGATTCGGCCGGATCATCACCAGCACGACCAAACCACCTGTGCCAGTCGTGGCGATACTCGGCGAGACGATCGTGCACGGCGAAGACATCCGCCGGCCGCTGGGCATCCGCGGTGACTACCCGATCACCACCCTCACGCGGCTGGCCGAGTACTACCAGGGCTCCGACCTCGTCGTCCTCACCAAGGGGCGCATCCGCGGCATGCGGCTGCTGGCCACCGACGGCCCCTTCGCCACCGGCTCCGGGCCAGTCGTGTCCGGCTCCACCTTGGCCCTGATCATGGCCATGACCGGACGCAGGATCTACTCCGACGAACTCGACGGCGAGGGAGTCGCAGTACTGCACGACCGCTGCACGACTGCACGACCGTGACCCGAGGGACGAACCCGCACAGCCCGCAGTGCAAATTTCTACGGACTT
>NZ_CAUVXO010000646.1:0-2788 GCF_963555865.1 Protofrankia sp. Cr1 | reverse complement strand
GGGTTGGGGATCGTCCTCGCCGCACCGGGCCTCCTGCCGGACGGCATTGTGGGCTTGCCAGGATCGTCCGTCCCCGTCGTGGTGGACCATCGACAGCAGGATCGCTACGAAAGCACCCGTGCTGTCGCCGGGGGCGTGACAGCACGCCTGGTAGCCGCCGTCGGCGGCAACGGGTCGCGTCTGGACGAGCCGCCAGCGGGATGGCTGGTGGAAAGGATGGTCACCATGGCAGCTCGCGACTCCGCCGACTTCAGCCGGGCCGCTGATCGCAGCAACGTGGGTCCGCTGACCGTCGAGCAGTTCCACGCGGATCTGACGTGGCTGGCCACGCGCTACCCGCACCGCCCTGTCGCCCCGTCATTCGCCGAGATCGTCGAGCTGCGTGACCACGCGTTCAGCCTGTTGGACGACCGGCAGCGCCCGGACGAGGCGCGGGATCTGTATGTGATCGCGGGCGTGCTGTGCGGGATGCTGGCCAACGCCTCCTTCGACCTCGGCTACCTCCCCGCCGCGACGACACAAGCCCGGACGGCGTTCCTGTGTGGGGAACTGGCCGGGCACAACGGCCTGCGCTGCTGGGTCCGCGGTATGCAGAGCCTGATCGCCTACTGGCAGGGCAGGCTGCCCGAGGCGGTCAAGCTCGCCCGTGAGGGCTGGGAGTTCGTACCCGAACACGGCACCGCCCGCGTACGGGCCGCAGCCCTAGAAGCCCGCGCCGCGGGCAGGTTGGGCGACGGAGCGACGGTGCGGGACGCACTGGAGCGAGCCAGGCAGGCCCGCGACGAGATCACCGGCGACGACACACCCGGCGGGATGCTGGCCTTCCCCGAATCCAAGCAGCTCTTCTACACCGCATCGGCCTACCTCGGGCTGCACGGCCGGACCGACACCCTGCCCGCGGACAGCTGGGCGGCCCGCGCCGAACAGGCCGCCAGCACCGCGATCGGCCTCTACGAGACCGCACCCGCCGGCGAACAGCGGCTCGGGGAACTGTCGCTGGCCCGCCTCGACCTGGCCGCCGCTCACCTGGAGCGCTCCGAGCTCGACGGCGCCGCGCAGACGATCCGGACCGTCCTGGACACCACGACGCGCCGACCCACCGACAGCGTCCTACGCCGCCTTCGCCAGCTCGCCACCGTCACCGACCGGCCCCGGTACCGGGATCTCCTGTCCGCTCAACACCTGCGCGAGGAGATCCTCGACACCTGCGCGACCGCCACAGGGACCACGAGCCGCTCCCACGACCCTCACGCCGACACCGAATGAGCCCCACAAAGCCGACGGTGGCGCTGCTGCACCCCGGGGCGATGGGCGCCGCGGTAGGCCGGCAGGCCACCGGAAGGGCGCGGGTGCTGTGGCTGCCGGAAGGCCGCAGCGCCGCGACCGCGGGCCGCGCTGACGCCGCCGGGTTGCAGCCCGCGCCGGACATGACCGCCCTCGTCCAAGACGCGGACGTGGTCATCTCGTTGTGCCCACCACAGGTCGCAGGCCGGATCGCCGCGGCCGTACTGGCGGCCGGCTTCCGCCACGGTCTCTACCTCGACGCCAACGCCCTCATCCCCGAGCGGATGGCCGCGGTCGGCGACCTGTTCGCGGGCACCATGGTCCGGGTCGTCGACGGCTCGATCATCGGACCACCACCCACTCGGCTGGGGACCACCCGGCTCTACCTCGCGGGCGCACCCGAGGACACGGCCTCCGTGGCCGGCCTGTTCGCCGGCTCCGACCTGGACGTCCTACCGATCTCCGATCGGATCGGTGCCGCGTCGGCGTTGAAGACCGCGCAGGCAGTGTTCCAGAAGGCCAGCCGTGCGCTCGCCGGCCTTGCGCACGCCCTCGCCGACCACTACGGCGTCGCCGACGTCCTCGCCGCGGAGGGGCGACGGTACAACCGCCCGATCCTCGCCGAACCCGACTTCCTCCCCACTGTCGCCGCCCGCGCCTGGCGGTGGTCACCGGAGATGGCCGAAGCCGCCACGGCCCTGCACGCCGCCGGCCTGCCCGACACCATGATCCGCGGCGCCGAACAGATCTTCGACGCCTGGGCGGCCTGCCGTGACGCCCCACCCGACGACATCGGAACGCTCTTCAGCCGCCTGCGCCAAGCAGCCGAACAGGAGGCGAAAAGCTTCGGGGTGCCCTGAGCGCTCCGCTGGTGTGAGGCCCCCCGGAGACGGCCACCTTCTTGCGCCGTTGATAACAGCGTGCAGTGCCCGCCGTATTCGTCGTCGTGGCTTGAACTCGGCGCATGGGCTGGTCTTTATCCAGCTCCATGCGCTGACGCAATTGCCTGGATGCGCCCGGCAAGCTCGATGTCGTGCTCAGCGACGTAGCCGCCGATGTCACTGGAGCTGATCGACACCTGCACAGTCTTGTATCCGAGCGTCGCATCGGAGTGGTGGCCGAACTCGTTTTGTATGGCGGCGATGTGCATGATAAAAGCCGCACCCTGAATGTGGGGTATTGAGTACAGCCGTTCGATGCGTCGGCCGTCGGTCGTCCATCCGTCCAGGGTCTTGAGGTGTTCGTCGATCTGTTCCCGTGACAGTGCCTCAGCCATGTTCTCTCCCGGTCTCGTCGGTGGTAACGGGCGCGAGTGTCGACGGACACGCGAGCACCTCCACCAGATCCTCGCCGACGGTGTGAGCACGCCACGGGGCCATCGCCGCCGCGACCGCGGTCAGTTCCCGCCGGGCCCGTGCGGAGCCGGTCTCCACCGCGAGCGCGGTCGCACGGCGCGCGAGTTCCACGGCCCGTTCCGGTTCCCCCCTGGCGTGCGGCGGCGACC
>NZ_CAUVXO010000645.1:990-3264 GCF_963555865.1 Protofrankia sp. Cr1 | reverse complement strand
GGCACGGCCTGGGCGGGTGTATTTGCCGGACAAGATCCCACCAGCGAGCGGACTCCACGCGGCGACGGTCATGCCGAAGGCTTCGGCCATCGGCAGCAGCTCGCGTTCGATGTCACGTTTGAGCAGGCTGTAGGGGACCTGCAAGCCGATCAGCGGGCTCCAGCCGCGCCATTCGGCGAGGGTGTTGGCCCACGAGACCACCCAGGCCGGGGCGTCGGAAATCCCGACATAGAGTACCTTGCCGGCCTGCACCGCGTCATCCAGTGCCCGCATCGTCTCCTCGAGGGGGGTGTGGCGGTCCCATAGGTGCACCCAGTACACGTCGATGTAGTCGCTACGCAGCCGCCGCAAGCTTGTTTCCAGCGAACCCCGCAGGTTCTTGCGGTGGTTGCCGGAGGCGTTGGGGTCAGCCTGGTCGCGTGACACGGTGTATTTGGTGGACGGCACAAACGTGTCCCGGCGGCCCTCGAGGAGCTGACCGACGATATCCTCACTGGCGCCGGCGCGGTAGTTCACCGCGGTGTCGATGACGTTGCCGCCCGCCTCGGCGTAGGTATCGAGCATGCGTCGGCACTCTGCCAATGGCGCGCCGACTCCTCCTTACTCGCCGAACGTCATCGCGCCGAGGAAGACCTCGGACACGCGTAGCCCGCTGGCTCCGAGCAGCCGGTAGCGCATCAGGCGAACGCCCGTGCCGCGGCGGCCACGATCTCGTCGTGGCCGACGTCGCGCACATGCTGGCTGACGTTCCACCGGTGTCCGTATGGGTCATCGAGCTGTCCGTGCAGATCCCCCCAGAACATCTCGTGCAGCGGTTGGCGCACCTGCCCGCCGGCCGCGATGGCCTGGGCGAAGACCGCTTCGGCGTCGGCGACCTCGAGCGAGAGCACGACCGCGGTGCCGCCGATCGTGGACGGGGCGAGCACGCCCATCTCGGGGAACTCGTCAGCCACGTGCAGCATGCCGTCACTGATGCGCAGCTGGACCGACATCAACCGCCCGTCGGGGGTGGGGATCCGGTCGAGCTCTTCGGCACCGAACGCGTCGCGGTAGAACGCGACCGCGCTCTCGGCGCCCTGGACAACGATGTGCGGGGTGATAGGCATGGCCTGACCGTAGGCCGCACCGCGACCGGCAATCTTGAACGTTCTTGCGGCGTAGCATTTCGCCATGGACAGCGAGCAGGTTCGGATCTGGCACCCGGCCGATGAAGACCGCGTCCTGCTCATGGCCGGCCAGACCACCCGCTACGCCATAGACCCCCGCGCCCAATACGTGTTCGGGATCGTCGCCGACCAGCCCATGCTCGCTCGGCGGGGACCGCGGCGTTGGCTGGTGCAGCCCGGCGACCTCGTCGCCTGGGACTCCTCCGACGCGCACGCCGGTACGGCCCCCGACGCCCGACCCTGGTCAGCCTGCCTCATGATCATCGATGCTGACCACCTCACGACGCTCGCCAGTGACCACGAATCCGAGCCGCTGGCCGATGTCAGTTTCCCCGAACCAGTCCTCTCCGACCCCGACCTCGCCAGCAGGTTCTTGCGACTACATACCGCGTTGCAAACACCCATCACCCGCCTTGAACGCGACGACCGACTCGCCGAGTGGCTCCGTGCGATCATCGATCGGTCCTCGACCCTTCGCCCCACCCGTACGCCACTCAACGCCCGCGACCACAAAGCTATGCGTCTAGCCCACGCCTACCTCGGCGACCAACCCGAACGCAACATCAGCCTCGACGGGCTCGCCACCGCGGCCGGGATCGGCAAGTTTCGCCTGTTGCGGCTGTTCCGCGAACAAACCGGCCTGCCACCCCACGCCCTGCAAATCGCGTACCGCATCCGCCGCGCCCAACGCCTCCTCGAAACCGGGCACACCATCGCCGTAACCGCCGCCGCCACCGGCTTCGCCGACCAAAGCCACCTACACCGCCACTTCCGCCGCAGCCTCGGAATGACACCCCGCGAATACCAAACCCGCCTCACTACCTGAACCTGGCGTCCACAACATCACCGACGACTACTGATCTTTAATTCGTGAAGTCGTGTGGGCGTGCGAGGGTCTGGCTATCCCACGCCGCAGCGTCGTCCGCGAGTTTGTCACGAGCGCGCATCCACGTCTGATTGTCGACGATCCACCTGCGGAGGAGGGAGGCACCCTGGTTGTGGGTGTCGACCGACGCCGACGCGGCGAGGTGCGTGCCCCGGCCCCGCGACGCCGCGGCCCTGTTGCCGGTCGCCCACACTCGGCATAGGCGGAACACGTCCTTCAACG
>NZ_CAUVXO010000645.1:0-525 GCF_963555865.1 Protofrankia sp. Cr1 | reverse complement strand
TCCGCACATCGTGGAGTCCGCCGAGAAGCCGCTGCGCGGGGCTTCGTCTACTGGCCCGGCGGAGGTTCCCACAACTCGAATCGGGCCCCCTCCGGATCAACGGCCCAGCCGAACCGGCCGTACCCGGACTCCTCGACAGCGTCGATCACCTCGACCCCTTCGGCACGCAGTTGGGCGAGCATCGCGTCCAGATCGGCCACCCGGAAGTTAACCATGAACGCTTGCTCGCGCCGACCGAAGTAGTCGGTATCCCCGTCGAAGATCGCCCAGGTGGTTGAGCCGCCCGGCTCCCAGCTAAACTGGACGCCGCCGAAGTCGGCCAGGTCGAAGCCTAGATGAGTCGCATACCAGGCCCGAAGGCTCGCGGCTTCCCCTGCTCGTTGGAACACTCCGCCGATGCCGGTCACCCTCTCCATCCACCAACAGTAGCCGACCTCGATGCCGCCACCGTGAAACACAGCCCGACCTCAATCGTGCTCACCCTTGTAAGAGTGCCCGACAACAGGGGAGCGGATCAAGGAGCGG
>NZ_CAUVXO010000644.1:3071-3638 GCF_963555865.1 Protofrankia sp. Cr1 | reverse complement strand
GGACCCCGGTCCGCCTGCGGCGTCGGTTGAGGCCGGTTAGCGCGCGGCGATTCGTTCGATGATGCAGGGCACAAACCGGGTCAGGTCGCTCGATAGACAGGCCGGGCGGCCTGGACGTCTGGGAGCGGTCGGCGCTGGAGGTGTTCGCCGCCGAGGGAACGATGATCGTCCAATGATCGCGTAGACGCGCATTGCTGGCCGCATCGGGACGACCGGCTACCGCGACGGGGCGGTCCACCAAGGTAGGTGCTCCGGGGGCGTCCGGAGGGCCGTCGCCCCCCGGACGGTTCGGCCTCGTGGTGGGAAGGCACCGGGGTCCGCCTTCGCGGTCTGGGCGAATCGGGCAGGCTGGCAAGGTGCGTTCTTCGACGGTTGCGGCGGCTGACAGTCCTCATCCGGGAGTGGCGGGTGGGTCTGGCTGGTTCAGTCGGAACCTGAAGGTGCTGTCCGGGGTGAGTTTCCTGCAAGACTGCGCGAGTGAGCTGCTCTACCCGATCCTGCCGATCTTCCTGACGGTCACGTTAGGTGCCCCGGTCGCGGTGGTCGGGGTGGTCGAGGGGCTGGCCG
>NZ_CAUVXO010000644.1:1762-2660 GCF_963555865.1 Protofrankia sp. Cr1 | reverse complement strand
TGGCCGGTGGTGCTGGCCGGCCGGTGCGTGGACCGCCTCGGCAAGGGGGTGCGGGGCGCGCCGCGGGACGCGCTGCTGGTCGACGGTGTGCCGGCGGCGGCGCGGGGGCGGGCGTTCGGGTTCCACCGGTCGATGGACACCGCCGGCGCGGTCGTCGGTCCGCTGCTGGGGTTGGCCGGCTACGAACTGCTTCACCATCACATCCGCCCGCTGCTGGTCATCGCGGTCATACCGGCGGTGGGATCGGTGCTGCTGGTCGCCGCGGTCCGGGAACGCCCGCGTTCGGGGACCGCGGCGTCGGACCGGCGGGTGCCGGGTGCGGTGGCGGTGGTCGGCCGGCTGCCGAGTCGCTACTGGCGGGTTGTCGGTGTACTGACCGCGTTCAGCGTGGTGAACTTCCCGGACGCGTTGCTGCTGCTGCGGGTGAAGGCGCTCGGCCTGTCGGTCGGCTGGGTGATCGTCGCCTATGTCGTCTATAACGCCACTTACGCGGTGGGGTCCTATCCGGCGGGTGCTTTGGCGGACCGGCTCGGCCCGCGGCGGATCTACGGGGTCGGGCTGGGCTGTTTCGCGGTCGGCTACGTGGGGTTGGGCGTGGCCGGGTCGGCGGTCTGGGTCTGGCCGCTGCTGGTGATCTACGGTGGGTTCGCGGCCTGCACTGACGGGGTCGGCAAGGCGTGGGTGTCCCGGCTGGTGGGCGCCGGCCAGCAGGGCCGGGCGCAGGGCATGTTCCAGGGGCTGACAGGGGCCGCGGTATTGGTGGCGGGGTTGTGGGCGGGGCTGGCCTGGGGTGGTGACGGTCGGGTTCCGCTGCTGGTCTCCGGCGCGGCAGCCGCGCTCCTCGCCGTCGCGGTAGTGGCGGGTCGCCGCCGCTGATGGGGCCCGACGCCGTGCCGCG
>NZ_CAUVXO010000644.1:0-1341 GCF_963555865.1 Protofrankia sp. Cr1 | reverse complement strand
GTCGGTGAGCAGGGCCCCGGCGATCGCGCCGACGAACTGGACGGCGGTGTAGGCGGCGACCTCGGCCAGCGGTAGGCCGGTGTGGCGGCGGCCGATGAGGGCGTCGGCCAGTGACACGGCCGGGTTGAAGTGCGCGCCGGAGAGACTGGTCCGAGCATGAGGTGAGGACCGCCAGTCCGAAGACTGTGGCGGTGCTGTTCTCCAGCAGGTGGAGTCCGGCGTCGCGCGGAGACAGCCGTTGGGCGGCGATACCGGTGCCGAGGAACTCCGCGAACAGCCGCCGAGCCAGCGGCGCGGGGACCGGCGCCAGTCCTGACGGCCGGGCTCCGCGGCCGGCATGACCGTGAGCGACAATCAGGGAGGTATTGCCCACGAACTGTCCGATGCGGCGGCGAGTCCACGATGTAGGAGGTCACTCCCGATGCGACGGCCGGAGATCGATGAGGTGGCCGGCGCTCGCCGGGTTGCGGCTGGTCTCCCGGTGGCACGACTGGATCGGGGCGCCGGCGAACGACACGGCACCGACCTGGTCAGCGTCTAGCGCCGTTGCCAGCGCGTACGGAGATGACGGAGGAACGGCGATGGAGCGCGAGGGTGCGGCCTTGAACGACCCCACGGCCACGGCCGCCCACTGGGACAACGCCTATGCGCGTGGCGAACGGACGTTGAGCTGGTTCGAGCCGACGGCGGCGTTCTCCGTCCGCATGATCGAGGCGGCCGACGTCGACCGGTCAGCGGCGGTGATCGACATCGGTGGCGGCGCCAGCCGGCTCGTCGATACGCTGCTCGGGCGCGGGTTCAGCGATCTGACGGTGCTGGATGTCTCCACCGCCGCGGAACAGGAGACGCGTCGGCGCCTCGGCGAGCGCGCGGCCCGCGTGCGGTGGCTCGTCCAGGACGTGCGCCGCTGGCGTCCCGACCGGATCTATCGCCTCTGGCACGACCGTGCGGTGTTCCACTTCAACACCGCACGGGCGGACCTCGATGGCTACCTCGCCGCGTTGGACGCTGGCACCGCGCCCGGCAGCGTCGCCGTCTTCGCGACCTTCGCCCCGGACGGCCCGACGCACTGCTCCGGGCTGCCGGTCGCCCGCTACAGCCGCGAGCAGATCAGCGCCACCCTCGGTGACAGCTGGCAGCCGGTACTCACCGAACTCGAACAGCACACCACCCCGTCCGGCGCCGTGCAGCCGTTCACCTGGACCGTGCTGCGCAGACGGTGACCGCGCGACGCATCGCCGGTGGGAACACACGCGCCACAGCGGCAAGCGGACAGCTGGCGACCGATCCCGACGTACCCGGGCCCAGCGCCGTCGTCGTCAACACGCTCGTCGGCCGTCC
>NZ_CAUVXO010000643.1:0-2823 GCF_963555865.1 Protofrankia sp. Cr1 | reverse complement strand
CACAGGACCCGCCCACATGACCCGGCCACAAGACCCGGCCACATGACCCGGCCACACAGCCTGACCGTCGTCAGTTTCCCGCGGCGGCGAGCAGGGCCAGGACGTGGGGGAGCGCGGCGGCACGGTCGGCCGGCACCAGGCCGATGCGGGTGCGCCGGTCCAACAGGTCGCCGGCGTCGAGTGCACCCTCGTGCCGCAGCGCGAACACCAGTTCCGCGCCAGTGGTGTCCACGCGGTCACACAAGGGTGCGAGCAGTGCCGGATCGCCCCGCGCGCACTCGACCACGGCGGGCGCCTCGGTGCCGTAGCGGGCGACCAACCGGCGCGGCGCGGCCACGTCGGCGAGCACCGACCGCTCGGCCGCGCCCACCAGGGGCAGCGCTCGGGTCCGACAGGGCCCGGTGCGCAGCCCACGTGCCCCCGCCAGCGCGTCCACGGCGTCCGCCGCCATCTGCCGGTAGGTGGTGAGCTTGCCGCCGACGACGGTCACCACGCCGTTGGCAGAGGTGACGACGGCGTGGCGGCGCGAGAGGTCCGCGGTGCGCCTGGCCGTCCCGGCCTGCAGCGGGCGCAGCCCGGCGAACGTGCCCAGGACGTCGGCCCGGTCAACGGGTACCGCGAGGACGCTGGAGACGACGTCGCGCAGGAACTCGGTCTCGGCCGGGGTCGCCGCCGGGGTGTCGGTCACGGCGTCGGCGGGTTCGTCCGTGAGCCCGACGTAGACCCGCCCACCGAGTTGCGGCAGCGCGAACACATATCGGTTACGTTCATGCGGTACCGGCATGGTGATCGCCGTCCGGAGCCCGCCGAAGGCGCTGTCCGCCACGACAAGGTGGCTTCCGCGGCTCGGGCGCAGGGTGATGTCGCCGCACAGCTCGCCGGCCCACACTCCGGTTGCGTTCACCACTGACCGCGAACGGAACGTGACCGCGGTGCCGGTGAGCATGTCGACCGCGGCGGCTCCATCCCCGTCGATGGATCGGACCGGGCAGTGCGTGATGATCCGTGCGCCGTACCGGGCCGCCGTCCGAGCGATCGCGACGACCAGGCGCGCGTCGTCGACGAGCTGGCCGTCCCAGGACAGCAGTCCGCCGCGCAGCCCGGCGGTTCGCAGCGCCGGCACCATGGCCTGGGTCTCGACCGCGCTCAACCGTCGAGGCCCAGGCAGCACCGACCGCGGGGTACCGGCGCCACGCCGGATCAGGTCGGCGGCGTGCAGGCCGGCGTCGGCGACCAGAGCAGCGGAGGTGGGGAGGCCGGCCATCAACGGAAACACCATCGGCAGCGGCCGCACCAGATGTGGCGCGGTGGTGCGCAGCAGGATGTCGCGTTCCCGGGCGCACTGACGGGCCAGTGCGACGTCGCCGGCGGCCAGGTAGCGCAATCCGCCGTGGACGAGCTTGGAGCTCCACCGGCTGGTGCCGAAGGCCAGGTCGTGGGCTTCCACGAGCGCGACGGACAGCCCGCGGCTCGCGGCGTCCAACGCCACGCCTGTCCCGGTTACCCCGCCGCCGATGACGAGAACGTCGACGACGGTTCCGCCCGTCAGATCGGCGAGATCCCGATCGCGCTGCCGGCGATTGAGCGACCCGGTCAATTGAGCTGCCTCAGCCCGGTTAGGTAACACGCTGAGTACGCCACGGTCACGCTGTGACCACATCTGTCACAGTGTATGTCGTGTCACCGCTGACAACGAGTCCTGCTGATTGTTCGTGTTGGTCGGATGGCCGGATGGCCGGATGGCCGGATGGCCGGATGACGGGATGACGGGATGACGGGAGCTGACGGCGGCACGGTCTGGTGGGGCTGGGGCGCGGCGGAGGCGCACACACCGCTGCCCGCCGGTGTCCGCTCCCTGCTGGAACAGGTTCTGGGTACCGCCTGCCGCGACACCCCACCGGTGGGCCCGGATGCGCTGCGGCTGCCGGTGGGCAGGCTTGGCGACGACGCGCGTGCGGCTCTGGCGGGCGTGCTCGGTCCGGCCTGGGTACGCGACGACCGGGCGAGCCTGGTCCGGCACTGCCGTGGGCGGTCCACGACCGACCTGCTGCGTCTTCGCGCCGGCGACGCCATGGATGCCCCGGACGCGGTCGTCCTGCCCGCAAGCCACGACGAGGTACTCGCCGTGCTCGCGGTCTGTGGCCGCCATCGGCTCGCGGTGGTTCCGTTCGGTGGCGGGACGTCGGTGGTCGGCGGCCTGGTCGCCGTCCGTGCCGGCCTTGCCGGTGTGATCGCGCTCGACATGGCCCGGATGAACCGGCTCGTCAGCGTCGACGCCGAGTCGCAGATCGCCACGGTTGAGCCCGGTATGCGCGGCCCGGCGCTGGAGGCCGGGCTCGCCACGCACGGCTTCACCCTCGGCCATCTGCCGCAGTCGTGGGAGTACGCGACGGTCGGTGGGTTCGCCGCGACCCGGTCCAGCGGCCAGGCATCCGCCGGCCACGGTCGGTTCGACAGCATGGTCCTCGGCGTCCGGGTCGCCACCCCGGTCGGCACCTGGGAACTCGGCCGGGCGCCCGCGTCCGCCGCCGGACCCGATCTGCGCGAGCTCGTACTCGGTTCCGAAGGCGCCTTCGGGGTCATCACCCAGGTGCGGCTGCGGGTGCGACCCCGGCCCGAGGCGACCTACTACGAGGGCTGGCGCCTGACGGACTTCATCGGCGCGGCCGACGTGCTGCGCGCCCTGGCACAGCGGGATCTGCTGCCGACGGTCGTGCGGCTCTCGGATGAGGTCGAGACCGCGGCCGGCCTGCCCGGCGGCGGCCCTGTCGGCGGCGACCCCGCCACCGGCGGCGGCTGTCAGCTGATCACCGGGTACGAGGG
>NZ_CAUVXO010000642.1:1778-3029 GCF_963555865.1 Protofrankia sp. Cr1 | reverse complement strand
CCCCTATTGCCGGTCGCTCTCTAAGAGCCGGCCGCCTGTTTTGAGGCTTCTGTCCGGGCGATCCACGGCCTGGCGGCGGTCTGCACGGGTGTGGCAGGAGACCAGGATGCGCCGATGGCCAGGACGGGCAGCAGCAGACCGGGCGCACCTGCAAACCGACCGCAATGATCGTTTCCGGTTATCGTCGGCCGATGAGCACCGACCACCGGCATGACCCCGGCGCGGGCGATCACGCGCACGTCGGCGATGGTCACGGCCATCGCTCCGACGGCCACCTGCACCGCGATCGGGCGCAGCTCCGTGGAATCGGCCCGCGACTGCGGCACGCTCTCTCGCAGGCGGCGGGCGGGCACAGCCATGACACAGCCGACCAGATCGACGACGCGGTGGAGGCCGACGCCGCCGGCCGGCGGGCGTTGCTCGCGAGCCTCGCGGGTCTCGGACTGACCGCCACCGTCCAGGCGATCGTGGTGGCCATGTCAGGGTCGGTGGCCTTGCTGGGCGACACCCTGCACAACGTCGCGGACGCGGCGACCGCGCTCCCGCTGCTGATCGCCTTCACGCTGGCCCGGCGCCCACCGAGCAGCCGGTTCACCTACGGCTACGGCCGGGCAGAGGACCTCGCCGGTATCGCCATCCTCGTCATGATTGCGCTGTCCAGTGGGCTCGCCGCCTTCGAGGCGATCAACCGGCTGGCGCACCCCCGCCCGGTCAGCCACCTCGGCGCCGTCGCCGCCGCCGGCCTGGTCGGCTTCGCCGGCAACGAACTGGTGGCCCGCTACCGGATCCGCATCGGCCGGCGGATCGGGTCGGCGGCACTGGTCGCCGACGGACTACACGCCCGCACCGACGGGTTCACCAGCCTCGCGGTCCTGGCCGGCGCCGGCGGTGTCGCACTGGGATGGCGATGGGCGGACCCGGCCGTCGGACTGGCGATCACCGTGGTCATTCTCGGGGTGCTACGCAACGCGGCCCGGGTAGTGACGGCCCGGCTGATGGACGCGGTCGACCCGGCCCTGGTCGCCGAGGCCACCGCGACGTTGACCCACACCCCGGGCATCCGCGCGGTCCGCGAGCTTCGGATCCGCTGGATCGGCCATGCGCTACGCGCGGAAGTCGACGTGACGGTCGATCCACAGCTCTCACTGGTGGACGCCCACGACATCGCCCACGCCGCCGAGGCACACCTGCTGCGTCACGTCCCCCGACTGGCCGCCGCCACGATCCACACCAGCCCGGCCCACCATCACC
>NZ_CAUVXO010000642.1:0-1580 GCF_963555865.1 Protofrankia sp. Cr1 | reverse complement strand
AGCCCACCACCCGGCCGTCGCACCCGTCGGCTCATAGGAGCGCCCGGTTCGACACAACGTGACCTTCAGTGATGTATATCGCTGAATCTGAGCTGGTTGATGGCGTGCGGACCTGGCGGTGTGCGGGCGCTGACGGCTGGTCGTGATGATGGTGACATGGGGGGATCTCGGACGCGGCGCACCGGTCTGATCACGCTGCTGCTGCTGGGTTTGTCGGCTGGTGTCACCGGTGTCCTGGCGTGGTTGCTGGCGCCGGACTCGGCGATCGCCTGGATCGGGGTGGTGGGCGGTGTCCTGGGGCCCCCAGGGCTGTGGCTGGCGTGGGCCTCCTACCGGGACGACCGAGCCGACAACGCGGACCTGACGGTGGAGCAGGTCGCCGATCAGATCGCGGTCGCGGTCCGCGACCAGTGGACGGCTGAGGCGGAGCTGCGCAGGCTGAACGATCCGTACGCGCTGCCGGTGCGCTGGCAGCCGGCGGATCCGGGGCTGGTGCAGGACTGGGCGTCGTTGGTCCGGTTGGCGACCGCCGGCGGTGCCGGCTGGCCGTCCCCACCGCCAGCGGGGACCTGGGCCGCTGGGCCGGCCGGGCTTGCCGGCAGCGACAACGAGCTGATTGAGGCGCTGGACCGGGTGCCGACCGGGCGGCTGGTGGTGCTCGGCGAGCCGGGTGCGGGCAAGACGATACTGCTGGTGCGCTTGGTGTTGGCCCTGCTTGCCCGGCGTGGCCCCGCCGAGCCGGTACCGGTGCTGGTGCCGTTGGCTTCCTGGAACCCGACCGGGCAGCACCTGTACGACTGGTTGGAAACCCGGCTGATCGCCGACCATCCCGGTCTGGGTGACCCGGCCCCGGGGCCCGGCGGGTTGAGTCGGGGGCGGGCGCTGCTGAACGCAGGGCTGATCGTGGCGGTCTTGGACGGGCTGGATGAGATCCCGGAAACGGTCCGGGGCGGTGCGATCGCCCGGATCAACGAGGCGTTGCGGCCGGGGCAGCGGCTGGTCCTGGCTGCCCGCAGCCGGCCCTACCAGGCAGCCGTACGCCCGGCCGGGGGAATCGAGGTCCGTCTGACCGGTGCCGCGGGCGTCGAACTGTGCCCGCTCGACGCCGCCGCCATCACCGACTACCTGCACGCCTCCGCGGGTGGGCCGGCTGCGGCCGCCCGGTGGGACCCGGTATTGGCCACCCTCACCGCCAGCGCTCCCCCTCCGGTGGCGCAGGCACTGACCACCCCCCTGATGACCACCTTGGCCCGCACCATCTACAACCCTCGCCCAGGCGAGGCGCTGACCGCCGTCCCTCGTCGACCGCTCGAGCTACTCAACCCGGGTCTCTTTCCCACCCGCTCCGCGGTCGAAGAGCACCTGTTCGACGCCTTCATCCCCGCCGCCTACCGGCCCCATCCCGACCCGGCCCGGCGCTGCCCCTGGCCGGCAGCCGACGCCGAACGGTGGCTGGTCTTCCTCGCCCGCCACCTCGACCACAACCTGCACGGCACCCCCGACCTTGCCTGGTGGCAACTCCCCACCTGTCTCACCACACCGGCGCTGGCTTCCCCGGCTCGCGGTCGGGCTCCCGGCCG
>NZ_CAUVXO010000641.1:0-2833 GCF_963555865.1 Protofrankia sp. Cr1 | reverse complement strand
GCTCAGCAGCCCCGGATCGGGGGCGTCGCCGTCGTCGTTGTCTGTGTCGCGTCCAGCGTGATGTGATCCGCTTCGGCGGTCACCTCGATGCCGGTCGATGTCGCCTTCGCCGAGGTCAACTGCAGATTCATGGGCAGCCCGCTGAGTGGCACCGTCACGGTCAGGATCTGCACCGCACCGTGCGGGATACTCAAGGCACCCAGGCCCTTCACGCCGATACCGGTGGGCGCGATTGTGAGTCGGTTGTTCTGGATGCTCGCCTGCACATCACCGAAGACCGTGATCTGCCCGACGATCGGGATGTCCACGGGCGCCGAGACCTGCATGCCTGTTCCGGCCGGAGCCAACTGGACCTTCCCGGGTTGGGTGGCGAGGTAGGCATTGAGGTCGGTGAAGGTGAAGCGCACCGAACCGACCACCCGGTCGATCGGCACCGTCTTCACATCGTTACTGATCATCTTGCGAAGCGGGACGTGCACACCGTTGAGGTGCACGTTGATGTCGTCGACACACAGGTCGGGTACGGCGATCCGGTGCATCCGGAAGCCGATGTCCTTGTAGCTGCCCGACATCACCTGGGTCAGGAACGGAATCCCTCCGACGGACGCCTCCGGCCTGCTCGTCAGGTGCTGGCTCTTCTGGACCTGGCTGACCAATTGGGATGCCGCGACGTGGGCCCCGACCCGGTCCACCACGCTGAGCACGACGACCTGGAGGACAAGGACGATCAGAAGCAGCCGGCGTCGGGACCGCCGGCGGCGACGGCGAGGAGGCTCCGCCGCCGGCAGCCCCTCCGCCACGGGCAACCCCACCGCACCCGACAACCCCTCCGCCACGGGTGGTCCCTGCGCCACAGGTGGTCCCCACCGTCGTGCGTCGAGATCGTCCGGTCCACCCGGCGGCAGCGACCGGGTAGGTGATTGTGCCAGGTGGGGCCGGGTGTCCGCGGGGCGCGGGACCACGCCCCCGACATCGCAGACATCGCCGACATCGCCGCCGGCCATACCGGCGGTATGGAGACCGGCAGGCTGCTGGCCGCCGGTGGTGTTCTGTTCGCCTTCCTGCCAGTGACCCACGTTGTCAGCACTCCGTTTCGTGTCGAGCAGGACAGCCGAGGCCAGACCGAACACGATGCCCACCATGAACACGATGCCCACCACGAAGTCGACAGCGGAAGGTGGCCATGAGTGAGGTCTCCAGATCTGCTCTCGGGTACCCCTCAAGCGTGTCCGGGCCGGCCTGTCTCGTCATCGTCCGCCCGCCGACACTCCCTGCTACGCAGAACGCAGTACACACCGCCCGACGCATCTACCCGACAACTCGGACGGCACTGATTCCTTGAGGCCGCGCTCGCCTGGCTGTGTGCAGCACCGTCTGCCTGCCCGCACCCGAGCCGACCACCCGCACTGCGGCTTTCGGTGTCGACTTGGGATGGCGTCGTATAGCCGACGGTTCGAACCGTGTCGCCCGCCGGGACGGCGCCTCCGACACGCAGCCGAGGTGCCCGAGCATCTCGGGTCGGGCGATGCTCGACCCGCTCATCGCCAGCGAGCGCGACCCGAACGTGCTTGCCAATCTCGCCCGCACCGGGATGCGCCGCAGACTCGACGTCCGACGCGACGCGCTCACCGGACGGTTCGACGAGCACCACGCCTTCCTGTGCGCGACCATGCTGGGCCGGGGTGCGTAGGTCGTTGAGGCCATCCTGATGACCGGAACCACCTACCGTTCGGCCGAATGTCGTCCGACAGTGGGTGAAATCGGCTGTTATGATGACGTTTTCTACCTAAGATGCCGTTGTTGTGGGCGACCGGTGTGTTCCGCGGAACACAGAACATGGACGGCGCCGGTTTTCGTGCGGCGGCGGACGAGCATCGCGTCGGACTCGCGTACACGCACGAGCTGCGAGCCGTCCGGTAAGGTTTCGAGCACGGTCGCGGGCAGGGGTTTCAAGGCCCCGGCGTCCGTGCTGGCCTACGCCGCGCGACGGGCTGCGCGCAGTCTAGCCGCCGTGCTCACCCGGCGTGTCGGCGGCCACTCCATCCGCCTGCATGAACCGTAACAGCCCTCATTGTCACGAGTTCAACCTCAATAGGTCGCACAGTGCATTTCGGACGCGCCCAACCAGCTCCTCGTCGGTCATATCATCTGAATCACGAATTGATGGGTCGATCACGTAGTCATCAAGAAGGTAGAAGACATCAGTGAGTATCCGATCGAAACGCTCTCGAACCCGCTCCTTCTCATCCAATGCATGACGACGAGCCGCCAGCCACGCATGTGCGAACTCTGGGCCAGAAATCTTGGCCTCAATGAGTTCATGCATTAGTTCGAGCTGCCTGGCAATGCCGGTTCCAGGATCGACCTCAGACGGCGATGACCAGGCACGCCGCCTCGGCTGTGACGCATCATCAGCCGAATTCCGAATCACCATAGATAACCATTATCGATAATTCCTGCAAACTGATTGTCGCCAAGACGATACGCAGTCCAGAACTGCCCGGAATCCGCACGCAGTATGACCATCTTACTTGTTGCCGAATCAATGAACCCGACCGCTTGACCCTGACCCCGGTAGTTAAATCTGTAAATATTTGTTCCGTCGGCAGTCATGTGCGCTTTCGTCGCATCTTGGAATGCGGCGAGGTTCGCCTTGTTTTTATTCCCGCCGATGCCGAAGTCCACAGCATGAGCATCGTACTTCTTATTCATAACCTTCGAATTTGAGAAGTCGGCCTTTTCTGCCCACTTTGCTGCGGCACCGCGGCTGCCAGTGGTGCACGGCGCGAGACCGAGGGGGTCGAGCTCCTGATAGGGGTTGGGGACGTAGGTG
>NZ_CAUVXO010000640.1:0-2834 GCF_963555865.1 Protofrankia sp. Cr1 | reverse complement strand
GATCACTGCTATCGCCGTGACATCCGGCGTGTCCGAGGCAGAATTGACTGTGGCCGACACGGGATGTTCGGTGGCAATCGTTCACCATCAGTTACCTGGAATTGACGGTCTGTTTATCGCTGAGCGGCTCGGCGAAACTTTCGGGGGCACGCTCGCGGTTCTCCTGCTGGCCGAGACCTCCGAGGATCCCGGCGCGGCAAACGCCTTGCAGGCGGGCGCCCGCGGTTATCTCACCCGGTCGGTGACTGTTCATCTGTTGCGACTGGCCGTGCATGGGCTGGCGGCCGGTGGGCTGGTTCTGGAGCCGTCGGCGGTCGCCGATGTGCTCACCGCCGGGCACGTGACGGCGGCCCCTGAGACGGATGCGGCCCGGATACTGACCCCGCGTGAGCGGGTGGTCTTTGACCTTCTCGCGGAAGGCCTGAGCAACGCCGAGATCGCGGCCGAGTTGTCGGTTGCCGCATCGACGGTCAAGAAGCACGTGAGCGCTGTGTTGCGAAAGCTCGAACTGCGCGATCGGCAGCATGCGGCGGTTGTCGGAAACCGGCGCCGCGGACCGCCGCCAGCGGCGCGGACCGATACCGGGACGTTCGCGCCCCCCAGCAACGGAACAAGCCGGATCATCCTGAACAAACCGGGCGAAGCCTTGGGTCCGCGGGCCTTCGAACGGCGCCAGACGGCGGCGGCCAGGAACGGCCGTATGCATCCCGGCGGGCAGCATTAGGGCGTGTCTGATGGATTTTCGATTGCGCGGATCAACGCCCGGAAGGCGTCCGCATCAACCAACATCCATCAGATACGCCCTAACCCGTTGTCGAGATTATCGGAACCGCTGTGCGGCAGAGGGTAACCATCGTGGTCGCGGACGCGACCGGGACGCCGAGAAAGGTTGTTCCATATGTCCATGCCTGTGCTCGACGCCGGGCGTCCGGCGGGCTCTGAACTCGATGCGCTGATCGCGTTTCGCCGTCGCCTGCACAGCCATCCGGAAGTGGGTCTCGACAACCCGGTCACGCAACGGCTGATCGTCGCCGCGTTGGCGGATATCGGGATATCCGACATCGTCACCGGGGTTTGCTGCTCGTCGGTCGTCGCGACCGTGGCCGGGGACCGGCCGGGCCCGGTCCTGTTGCTGCGGGCCGACACCGATGCCCTGCCGATCACCGAGCGGTCCGGCGAGAGCTTCGCGAGCCGGGAGCCCGGCGTCGCGCACGCCTGCGGTCACGACGCGCACGCCGCCATGCTCGTCGGCGCGGCCCGGGTGCTCGCGGGCCGCGCCACCGACCTCGCAGGCTCGGTCCGGTTCGTCTTCCAACCAGGCGAGGAGGGACACGGCGGAGCGAGCCGGATGCTTGAGGAGGGACTGCTCGACGGGCCCCGGCCGGCCGACGCCGCGTTCGCGATCCACATCACGCCCAACCTGCCGAGCGGGGTCGTCGCAACCCGTCCCGGCACCATGTTCGCCGCCGCCGACATCTTCGAGGTGACGCTGCGCGGAACCGGTGGGCACGCCGCGTCGAGCCATCTGGCCCGCGACCCTGTGCCGGCTGTTTCGGATCTGGTGACCACCCTGCTGGCGGCGGTTCCGCGGTCGGCGGCGCCGTTCGCGCCGGTCGTGGTCACCGTCGGGCGGATCGGCGCTGGGACAGCCGGCAACGTGATCCCCGACGAGGCCATGATCAGCGGGACGCTCCGCGCGGTCGACGAGGAGGGGCGGGCGAGCGCGTGGGAGGTGCTCGAGCGGGTCTGCCGGGGGGTCGCCCAGGTCCACGACGTCACGGCCGAGATCCGCCGCACATGCCGGCACCCGTCGACGGTCAACGACCCGGCCTTCACCGGGCTGGTGCTGGACGCGGCGCGGGCCGCAGCCGGACCGGACCGGACCGTCCTGCTGCCGACCCCGGTGATGGCGGGCGAGGACTTCGGTTTCCTCCTCGAGCGGGTGCCCGGGGCGCTCGCCCTGCTCGGGGCCTGTCCAGCCGACGTGCCCGACCCGGCTGCGGCGCCGGCCTGCCATTCCGCGGCTATGCGGATCGACGAGAACGCCCTGGCCACCGGGGTCGCCCTGCACGCGACGGTCGCCACGGCGTTCCTGCGGCCGACCAGTTGACTCGCCCACACACCTGACTCGCGCCCACCCAGCCAACTCGCGCAGTCGAGTCGGATCAGCTCACTCATGGGAGGGGACGTCCGTGAACACAGAACATCTGGCGGTGGAGGTATTCCTCGGTGCCGGGGTGGTCCTCGCCCTGACCTCGGCCGTGTCCCCACTGTGCCGGCGGGTCGGCCAGCCCGCGGTCGTCGGGCACATCCTCGTCGGGCTGGTGCTGGGACTGCTGCCCGACCGGGTTGTGCACCGCGTGTTCCCCGTCGACGCGCTGCCCTTCCTCACGGTGATCGCGCAGGTCGGCGTGCTGTTGTTCCTGTTCGCAGTTGGTTACGCGCTCGATCTACGGGTGCTGCGGGGCCGGGCACGGGGGGCGGTGGCGGTCTCGGTTGGCGGTCTCGGGCTTCCCCTGGTGTTCGGCGGGCTCCTGGCCCTGACCCTGATCCACACCGGATTCGGCGCGGCCGTGGGCACTGTCGGGCGCGCTTCTTTCGTGGAGTTCGTCGCGGTTGCCCTGGCGATCACGGCGGTGCCCGTCCTGGCGTTGATCATCCAGGAGCGAGGGATGGAGTCGACCCCGACCGGCGTCGTCGCGATCACGGCGGCCGCGATCATGGACCTGGCCGGCTGGCTGCTGCTCGCGATGGCGGTCGCGGCGGCCACGCCGTCCTACCGATCCCTCCCGATGACGGCACTACTGTTGGCGATCTACCTCGCAGTGCTGGTC
>NZ_CAUVXO010000639.1:0-2838 GCF_963555865.1 Protofrankia sp. Cr1 | reverse complement strand
GCGCGGATGGCCGCAAGGCGTTCCGGGACGCGATGACCGCGGCGGCCGCGGAGTCCGACAAGATCTCCGAACGGTCGAAGCGGGGACGGCGACGCAAGGCCCGCCGCGGGTTGAGCCCGTTCGGCACGCCGGGCTTCGGGATGGCGCGCTGGCAGCCGAAACCCGACGGCTGGGAATCCGGTGATCCCCGCCAGCGGATTGCCCCGGAGGTCGTCGACCGGGAACGGGCGGCCATCCGGGACTGCTACCGCCGGCTGCTGGCCGGGACCGTGACCGTCTCGACGCTCGCCGCCGAACTCAACGCCCAGGGCCTGCACACGATCGGGGGGAAACCCTGGACCCGGGGGATGCTCGCAAGCATGCTGCAACGGCCCTCGCTGGCCGGCCTCATCGAGATCAACGGTGAGATCATCGGGACGATGCGCAACGCCGAACCAGTAGTGTCCCGCGAGGAGTGGGAACGGCTGTGCGCGTTGCTGGCGGCGCGCCGCCCGGGACGCCCGCCGGGGCGGGTGCATGTGCTGTCCGGTCTGCTGACTTGCGACGGCTGCGGTCGGCGCATGTACGGCTTACACCGCTCGCAGGAGCCGCCCTACCCCGACGGCGGGGTGAAAAGCGAGTACCGGTGCCGGCGGGAACCGGGCCGGCCCGGCTGTGGCCGGAACTTCATCGACGGCCAGGCGGCCCAGGCCGCGGTCGCGATCGCCGTGCAAAGCCGGCTGTCGGACCCGCGGCGGGCGGCCACGGTGGTGGCCCGGATCGCCGCGACCGTCGATGAGCGGGCCGCGCTCGACGCGGAGATCGCCCATTTGAACGCCGAAGCCGACGCGTTGGCGGAGAAGACCGCCCGCTGGGGGGTCCAGCGGGTGCACACATCGATGGAACCGCTGCTGCGGCGGATCGACGTGCTCACCAGCAGGCTGGCCGCGTTGGAGGTGCCGGCCGATCCGGCGGCGGTGGCCGCGGATGTGGCCGCGGAGTGGGACCGGGCCGAGGCCGCCGGGGAGATCGACACGATGCGGGCGATGATCCGTGCGGCGTTCCCGAACCTGACCGTGCGGCGGTCCCGCCGGCGGTTGACCGCGCGTGGCGCCGACGTGTCGGCCCGGTTCGACTGGGACGGCACCGGTGTCGGGCTCCCGCCGTTGCCGCCGTCGACCGAGGAGCAGATCCGGGCCGCGCTCGCCGCCGCCGGCGGGGCCAGTGTCCGGGAGGTCGCGGCCGCCGTCGGTATGCACGCCAGCCATGTCTACCGGCGGCTGGAAGGCATGCACACCGCGGGTGAGGTTCTCAAGAGCAGTCGGCCGATGGCGGCGGAGACCCGGCGGACCGAGTCGGTCTACCGGCTTCCCACCCCCGACCAGACCGCCTCCTGACCTTTTCTTTTCCCCGCCCCCGCGCACTGTAGCCGTCCGGCCCGCCGCGAGCCGTCGGAGACATCTCCCGACGCCGCCCGCTACCGGGCGGCCCCGAACCGGCGCGCCCACGCCGACCCGGGGCCTTGATCCACACCCCTGTCACGACCAGGAGGCATAGATCCGTGTCTACTTTTCCAGAGCCCGCCCCGGCCGGGAACACCCGCCGGTCGGCGTTGGCCGTCACCGTGTGGGCCGACCCGACCGAGTACGCCCGCGCCGAGCTGCCCCCGAAATCAGCGGCCCCGTTCCTCGTCCGCCCGTGGCTGCTGCTCCCCGGTGGGGTCCGCGTGTGCGTGGACGGCGCGAGTCCGGACGCGGCCGCCGCCAGCTGGTTCGACCGGATGGCCGTGGAAGCCACCTACGCCGCGTTGTGGCTGAAAGACCGCAACCAGGCCGGCCCCCGATGACCGCCCGCAACGGGCGGACGCCCGCGGCGTTGCCGAACCCGACTGCCGTTACCGCCTTGGCCCGCCGTGCCGGCCGGCTCGCCGCCGACCTGGACGCGGCCGGCCAAGAGATGGCCGCGATCGGCGGCGACACCGGGCAGGTCGGCTACCGGCTGGACGCGGCCGGCGCCGCGATCCGGGCCGCCATCGATGATCTTCAGGCCGCCGGGGCGGCGCTCGCCCGGATGCGCCGCGCCGCCGCGCCTGGACGGTGCGGACTTCCGTGGGGGGTCTGCCCGGAGCACGGCGCCACGCTCGTGAGCACCGGTGGACAGACCGGCTGCACCCGGTGCGCCCGCTCCTGGGACTACCACCACCTCTGCGCGCCCTGTACCGAATCGGTGACCCATCTGCTCGCCGACGCCCATGGCGGCACCCTGCGGCTGTGTACCGGCCACGCCCACGCCGCCCGCACCACCGTCGTCGGCGGCAGCATCAGAGTGCTGGCCTGAGCCACCCGTCACCATCCCACGGCCCCGGGCCGGGGATGTCTTCCCCGGCCGGGGGCGTCGTGTTTTTACGGGTACGGGTCGCAACTCCCGTTGGTGGCACACCCCCCGCTGCCATGGACGCCAGTGATTACCCCTCCTCTGACTGCCGTGCAGGCAGTCAGAGGAGGGGTAGCCGGGAACTCAAGGGCTGTTTACACAGTCGACCTCGGCACAGCGGCTGGCAGACTATCAGCTTTCAGAGGTGGGCAGGTGTCGGCGCGTGGGTGGTGCCGCCCCGGATCTCGAACAGCCCTGGCTCGATTTCCACCGAGTTTCGGCGAACCTGGTCCACCAGTTCAGCGGGCCACCGGGTTGTGGCTTCCGACCACCGGACTCCCTTCAGATTGACCTTGCCGAGGTCAATCCCTTGTAGGTCCGCACCGGTGAAGTCGTTGCGCGCGCGGGCGAGGTCGCGGTCGCGGTCGCGGGCGCGGGCGCGGGCGCGGTCGGGGGCGAGGGCGCGGTCGGGGGCGAGGGCGAGGT
>NZ_CAUVXO010000638.1:0-2841 GCF_963555865.1 Protofrankia sp. Cr1 | reverse complement strand
GTGCAGGTATGCCGTCACCGCGGCGTAACGGGGCAGGTCGGGGTTCACCTCAGCCAGCGCCGCCAGACCGGCCCGCGGTCCGTCGGCCTCGCCGACCGCCACTGCGCGGTTGAGCCGCACCACCGGGCTGCCGGTGATGCGCAGCAGTTCGTCGTACCACTCCACGATCTGCACCCAGTCCGTCTCGGAGGTGCTCCGGGCGTCCGCGTGCAGGGCGGCGATCGCGGCCTGCGCCTGGTATTCGCCCAGCCGGTCGCGGGCCAACGCGGCCTGCAGGATCGTCACCCCCTCGGTGATCAGTCCGGTGTCCCAGCGCGATCGGTCCTGCTCAGCAAGCGGCACCAGGCGACCTCCGGGGCCGGTGCGAGACGCGCGACGCGCATGATGCAGCAGCATGAGCGCGAGCAGCCCCGCGACCTCCGGCTCGTCGGTCAAGACGACGAGGTGGCGGGTGAGGCGGATTGCCTCGGCCGCCAGGTCGACGTCTCCGCCGTACCCCTCGTTGAAGACGAGGTAGAGCACCCGTAGCACCGTCCCGAGATCGCCGGGCTGGTCGAGCGGTAGCCCCGCGATCCGCCGCTTGGCCCGGCTGATCCGCTGCGCCATGGTCGACTCGGGGACGAGGTAGGCCGTCGCGATCTGCCGGGTGGTCAGGCCACCGACCGCGCGCAGCGTCAGGGCGACGGCCGAGCCCGGCGGCAGGGTGGGGTGCGCGCACAGGAAGTAGAGCCGCAGCGTGTCGTCCTTGGCGGGCGCCGGACCGGCGGGTGCCTCGGCCTCCATGGCGAGTTCTCGCCCCCGCCGCGCCGCCTCGGCACGGGCAGCGTCGAGGAACCTGTGCCACGCGACCGTGACGAGCCATGCCTTCGGATCGCGCGGTGGATCGTCCGGCCAGGTTTCGAGCGTCCGGATCAGGGCCTCCTGCACGGCATCCTCGGCCGACGCGAAGTCGGCTCCGCGCCGGACGAGGACACCGATCACCGCGGGCACGAGCTCCCGCAGCAGCGACTCGTTCACTCGGTGACAGTGGGCGGCTCGGACAGGAACGGGCGCACCTCGAGCCACTCGTGGATCGGCTTGCCGCCAGCCCCAGGAGCGGCGGACAGCTCCCCAGCCAGCGCGACCGCGCGGTCCCAAGACTCCACGTCGATGACCATCCAGCCGGCGATGAGGTCCTTGGTCTCGGCGAACGGACCATCGGTCACCGGTGGGCGCCCCTCGCCGTCATACCGCACGAACGTGCCCTCGGACGTCAGTGCCTGGGCGTCGACGAACTCACCCGTCTCTTCCAAACGGGCTGCGAAGTCGCGCATGTACTGCACGTGCGCGTCGACCTCCTCCGGCGTCCATTGGTCCATCGGCACCCAGTCGACAGCGGGGGCCGGGCCACCTCGGTAATGCTTCAGCAGCAGGTACTTCATGGCGGTTCTCCTTCTTCGTCGCGCGGCCCGTCGTGGCCACTGGTGTCCCTGGGACGGAGCCAGCGCGACATTCTCGACACCCAGAAGCGTGCCGAGTTCCACGACGTGGGTCTGGCCGTCACCGCCCTGAGGCGCCCAGACCGTCGAACGAGAACCCGCCCGCACGCAGGCACGCCGATCCCCTTGCGGACGCCCGTCGCTGGAGCTACGAGGATGGCCTGTCGCACACGAGCCCGACCCCTGGTACCCCGTTCATCCAGCCAAGCCGCACCTAGAGATCAGCGCCGTTTGCGGCTGGTGACAGCTCCCTTACCGACAGGCCGGCACGGCGAAGACGGGCATCAGGTTCGGCCTCGGCAAGCCGGCCGGACCACTCGGCTCCCATGCCGGCCACCAGTGTGCGCTGGACGGCCTGGAAGTCGGCGGTCTCGCCCGGGGTCCAAGGGCGGTTGCGTTCGGTCTCGACCGCCGCGCGCAGGTGCGGTGGCGCCGTCCAGTTCCCGTCGGGTCCGAGCTGGTTGGCATAGCGCGGCTCCACCTCGCCGCGGCGGACGACCACGACCAGGTCGGCGAGCCGTTCGGCGTCGATGAGGTCGGCCAGCAGGGGAATCCCGGCGTAGGAGCGGCGGGCGTTCTCCGCGACGGTCAGTCGTCCGCTACCCCGGTCACGGACCTGTTCGTGGTACCGGTGCACAACACCCTGCTGGCTCATGGCTTCGGGGACGCCGAGGAACGCGGCGGCCACCTGGTAGCCGGCCGTCCGGTACCGGGCCATGTTCTCCCCGACGGAGGCCGGATCGATGGCGGTTGCCTGCACGAGCGCATTGAGTCGGTGGGAGCGCACGTGTTCGTGCATGGCCTGCACCCACCGCCGGCCGTCGAATCCGGTATGCAGTGCCATCGCCCGGTCGTTCTCAGTCATGAGCTGATCGTAATCGGGATGGAACGGCTTGTACCGGTCGCTGTCGACGTCGATGAATCCGCCGCGATCGTCGAATGCCACGGCCAGCTGCCGGGCCACCCGGGTCTTCCCGCTCCCCGGCTGGGCCACCAGGAAGACCACCAGTGGATGCGGCGCCGCCCGGGCATTGCCCGTCTCGGCCGGCACGATCTGTTCCCGGAAGATCCGTTCAGCCAGGTCCGCGGGAAGCTGGGACGGACCCGGCGGGCTGGTGATCTGTCAGCCCTCCCGGATCTCGCGGGCCAGGTCGGTGAAACGGGCGCGGGCACGGGCGACGGCGACGGCATCGGCCGGGTCCAGCGCATCCCGGTCCCGAACGACTGCCTGCTGCCCTGCCCGCCATCGCTCGATCTGCGCGTGGTCGGGTTCCGGGCGGCGCTCTTCGGCGGCGAGCCGTGCCGTGTAGGCGCCCACGGCTGCGTGACTCGCTTCCAGCGCAGCCTCGTAGGCCACGCACGC
>NZ_CAUVXO010000637.1:0-2867 GCF_963555865.1 Protofrankia sp. Cr1 | reverse complement strand
CGCCGGCGCCCGGGAGAACACCGTGCCGAGTTCGTCGGGGTCTGCATCGGCGAGATCTGCCGCCTCCAGGGGACGACCGAGCCGCCGGCTCAGTTCATACGGCGCTGCGAACGCCCGCTCCAGCGGGATCTGCTGGTCAAGCACCATGCCCACCAGGAGCGCCAAGGCGTCTGACGTGATGAGGGCGTCGGCCTCGGCGTCGCCGGACAGGTGGAGGGCCATGCGGCCAAGGGTAAGCCCCGCCAGAGTGATCTGGCGGGGCAGGTTGGTCAGGGACGCCAGATCACGTCCACGCAATCCGGGTCAAAACGGTTCTTCGGTTCATCGGCCTTGGACAGCACCACGGCCTCAATGACGGTCCCGATGATGTCGCGGCGTTGCTCCACCTCGAACCGGGGCCAGGAGCCAGTTCGCGGTGAAGCGGCACGATCACGGTGCGAGCCTCAGCCTTGTTTCGGAGCTTGCAGTGAGAACCTCTCGTGCTCACCTCGCTGAAGCCGGCCCGACGCAATGCCCGGACAACCTCCGGACCTGAGACTCTGGGCAGCGCGGGCCGCACGCTGACAGGCGGATGTCGACGGGCGCGACGATCGGCCCGTCGGCGCAGGTCGCGGGAACCGGCTCATCCTCGAAGTACAGTTCCAGCGCCTCGCGCAGGTTCGCCAGCGACTCCTCGACGCTCGGCCCCTGACTCGCTGGTAGCCAGCCGGCTGAGCAGGTCGACGACGTCCGTGGGGTGAGACGCGAACGCGGCGTGGTCGCTGGCCCACGCGACCGCGCGGCCGGTCCGCCGGCTCAGGCGGGCCTGCAGCTCCGGGTGCACGGCCCGGTCCTCGCCGCAGACCACGTAGGTGCTCGGGCGGGCGCGCCAGGCCGCGCTCGTGGCTGCGTCGCGGCCGGCCGCCATCCGCTGGGGGACGAGAGCGGCGACGCGCGCGGTCCGTTCCCCCTCGGGCAGGTGGGCGAAGAACAGCTCGCCCGCCCGGGCCGGGTCGATCGTAGTGACCTCGTCGGGGTCTCCGACCATGGCGGTTTCCAGGCCGCTGGGCGCGCTGGCGAGCAGGCCGAGGCTGGTCTCGCCGACGTCCGGCACCATCGCCGCCAGGTAGACCAGGTGGGCGAGGCGCCCCGGCGACAGGCCGGAGATCACCGAGCCGCCGTAGGAATGGCCGCAGGCCACCGCCGGGCCGAAGTCTGCGATCTCGTCCAACGCCGCTTCGGCCGCGGCGATGTCGGCGGCCAGACAGCCGCGGTGCAACTCGGCCACGGCGACGGGGATGCCGCGCGCCCGCAGCGCGTCGGCCACGCCGTCCCAGGCGCGACCGGTGAACCAGGCGCCGTGCACGAGCAGCACGCCGCGCGGTCCGGAACAGGATGCAGGATCGGACACAGGACACCTTTCCTAAGGGACGGATTCCGTTACAGGTTCAGCTGGCAGCGGCCGTCGTCACACGGGCGCCCGAGGCGGCCGCGCGACAACGCCCGCGCCAGCCCGATCAGAGCGCAGGCGGGGCAGCCGCGCAGGGCCAGAAGGCCCGCGGGCACCAGCACCAGGCTCAGCGGCCCGAAGACCGGGGCGAGGGCGATCGACCCGGCCAGCAGCCCGAGACCGACGACTGCCCGCACTGACGAGCGGAACTCGGACCGGCTGGCGCCGAGTCTCCGGCCGGGGTCACTCACGGCCTGGCCCTTCATCGCCGAACCCGTTCCATGCGTCCAGGTCGGCCCGCACGGCGGCCCGCGCCCGGTGCAGCCGCGACTTCATCGCGGCCGTGCTCAGCCCGAGGGACCTGGCCACGGTGTTTCCAGGAAGACCCTGGACGTCGCGCATGATCAGCACTCGGCGCTGATCCGCCGGCAGCGACGCGACGGCCGCGGTCACCCGATCCAGCGCCAGCTGGCCGAGCACCTCGTCCTCGGACGACGAGACCATCGCCTCGGCCACCGGCGCGGGCCGGCTGTAGACGGCCCGCGCCCGGCGCAGGCATTCGTGGCGCACGATCTGGAACATCCACGACGCCAGCGCCCCCGTCGCCCGCAGCGTCCCGATCTTGCGGAAGAGGATGATCATTGCTTCCTGAGCGGCGTCCTCGGCGTCCTGGCTACTGGCGCAGAGCGAGAAGGCGAACCGACGCACGTGCGGATGCGCGCCCGACACCAGCGCGGCGATCGCCAGCTCGTCGCCGTCCCGCGCGGCGGCGACGAGCTGGTCCCCGGGCCAGGACGGCCTCGGCCCGCTATCCACGCGACCGCGCCCGCCGGCGCAGGAAGAGCACACAGCTACACACCGCCACAGCGACCACGACCACAGCGACGACCACCACCGTCATGAGCTCCTGCCTCTCCGGGGCCGGACGGCCCTCACCAGACAAGAGCGGCCAACCGAGAAAAGGATTCAGGCTCGGTCCGACGAAAACCCGCTGAATGATCGTCTCGCGCCGACGTCGATCGGGTGGCGAGGTGATGACCGGTGACTTCACTGACCGACCAGCGCCGTTCGACCCCCTGGCGCCTGACCGGCCTCGACCCAGACGATCCGGCGAGCTGGACGCGCCAGGTCAGCAGATCGAGACCGCCACCGGCTGGAGCATCCGGACACCGTCCAGACCGCCCGCCGCCGCCACACGATCACGATCCAGGCCTGCCGGAGCTGCTTTCGCGCCGAAAGAACACTGTCCGTGTTCATCACGACGGATCGTCGACGTTGGTTCCTTATTTATCCGACTTGCTAGTCCAGCACCATGCCTACGAGCAGCGCCAACGGGTCGTTGGTCAGCAGCTCATCGGCCTCGTCGGCCTCGTCGATCTGGCTCAGGTGCAGTCCCACGCCATCACCGTAGCCGTCACGCCGCGGCCCTCGTGACCGA
>NZ_CAUVXO010000636.1:0-2867 GCF_963555865.1 Protofrankia sp. Cr1 | reverse complement strand
GGTGGCGAGTGCCCGTCCGTCAGGGGTGAAACCCACCGACACATTACCGGGTGCGGTGATGGTGGCCGTGGCCTTTCCCGTCTCCACGTCCCACAATCGCACCCGCTTCTCGCTGCCCTCGTTGCCGGCCAGAGTCCGGCCGTCCGGGCTGAATGCCAGCGGGTCCACGTGCAGGGTGGCGCCGGCGAAGCTGGCAACCTGCCGCAGGCCCGTCGCAGCGGCGGATGGCGAGGCCGTCGGGTCCTGGCTGACCTCCGGTGCGGTACCGGTCGGTGTCACCAGGCCCGCGGCGGAAGGAGCGCCGCCGCCACATCCGGCAACGAACAGGAAGACCGCTGCAAGAGCACAGAATGATGCACTACGCCTACCAACACTTAATCCGACAGCGGGAACCATCGACCAAGCAATCCAATTCTGAGACCGTATGGTCCCGTTGGACGAAGGCCCGCCCCTGCGCGCAACCACCGCTGCCGTCCACGCAGCCGCTCGGCGACGACGACCATGAGGCCATGCCGTCATTCCTCCGCCGCAACCGCCCACCAGCATTGCCAAGACGCCGAACACGACGATTCCGCAGCCTGATCGGCTGGAAATTCGGCGCCGTGTTGAACCGTTCATTCGTGGATCATCCTTTCGGCGCCGTCGGCAGCATTTGTTCAGGACGATAGTGGCTTCGGATTTCTGGGGAGAATAGTCCATGTATCCCGCATCCGTCCAATGAGCGTTTCCATGTAATGACTCATGACCGTACATGACTGACGCTCTCCGTAGTCGACACGCCCGAAAACTGACGATTCAACAAGAAAACACGGGATCCCGCCAGGAAGACTGGTCCGACCAAAGATCAGCCTAAGAAAGGTCTCGCGTACCGGCGAGTGTGACATATACGGCCGTGTTGCCATCGCGGGAGGAAACCGTTGTGCTTCTGGAGGGTTTACTCGCTGCGGAACGCAGCCGGTGCGGCACCCGCCCCGATATCCGCGCGCTGACCTGCCGCCACCAGGCCGTCCTGGTGCTGCGCTGGTTCCTCAGCGTCGACGGCACCCTGATCGATGGCGACCGCAACCGCACCCCCGGCCCCACCCCGGGCGTGGACCTGTGGCGGTCCGGCAAACACGACAACCACGGCAGGAACGTCCAGGTCGTCACCGCCCCGGCCGGCTGGCCTCCGTGGACCTCCGACATGCGCCCCGGCCGCGAACACGACACCACCGCCCGGTGCGACAGGGCCGCCGGCAGATGCGGTCAACACTCACGGACAGAACCATCCACTGTCACACCCGATAAGTGGACGTGCAAGGGACGTCATCGCATAGCTGGAATCATCCGATTATTGATGGCGGAACCTGGGTAGTAGATAACAAGACCCACCCTTCGTTACGTCCGACGACTACACAGATCGCTGGTGCACGAGGAGGATCTTCGATGATCGAACAGTCCATCCCCCCCCGACCGGATCTCGCGGACGCACATCCACTCACTGCCGATACCGGGACAGATATCATCCATACAGATAAAATGGATGAAAACGGTCATAGCGTGCTTCTCGCGACTAAAGAGAGGGTGGCCACGAGTGCCGTCGACCTTGGGCGGAAGGTCACCGACGCGACAAGTGGGCTTACGCCGCACGTCGCGGCAGCTGCCGACCGGACCCGCGACGCCGCCGAGAAGACCGTGGTCACCAGCGGCAAGGCCGCTCGCGTCGCAGGTCAGCAGGCCCGTCGTCACCCCCGAGCCACTAGCGGGGTGGTTGCCGGCGGTGTCGTCCTGCTGCTCACGCGGCGGGCAGCCCGGCTCCGTCACCGTGCCGCGGACTGACCGCGGTCGGCTGCGAAGGTGACCTGAAATTAGCTGAGAAAAGGAGTTCGGTGGTTTGGGTGGAGGGAGCACATCGGTAATCACCTCGAGAAGGAGAAACGACAATGCTTGAGTTCATCGTCGTTATGTTGCTGCTCGGCCTCGCCTCCGGTGCCGTCGCACGCCTGGTGGTGCCCGGTCCGGACCACATTGGTATCGGGGGCACCATAGCCGTCGGCGTCGTCGGATCCTTCGTCGGCGGGTTCCTCGGTTACGTCCTTTTCAGCAAGGACGCCGGTGCGGGTCCATTACAATCTTCCGGCATCGTCGGCTCCATCATCGGTGCCATTCTGGTATTGCTGGCGTGGCATGCCGTCGACGGCCGTAGCACCAGCCGCTTCCGCCGGTCTCGGCGGTCTCGGCGCTACGTACGCCGGTAAGAGGTACCGGAAACAGGTGTGACGCTAAGGGGCCGGACGGCGGACAAGCACGATCCCGGTCAATCATGAAGTTCTCGACGCGCTGTACCTGACCGAGGATTCCGTGCCTGCCGTAGCAGTATTCCTGCTTGGCGCTTTCTGGAGCGAGTTCGAACTGCTGTCGAACCGCTGTCGCCGTCCAGCCCCTGTGTCTCACCAACCTATACGCCAGGTTGTCACCGGTCATGAATCCCTGAGGATCTGCCGTGGACGATGCGTACTGATCAGGAGATCAAGCAACGTGGTCGCTTCTTCGCCGCGTGCCGCTGCTGGCCGGCTGGTGCATCGCCGAGGAAGCTTGCGTCCGCAAGCCCATCGGCGATCTTCATGGCAGCGCAGTCCCCCTGCGGCGAGCACGGCCTGGACGCGTGGATTAACGTCCGACGGCCGGTGGAGATCCTGCGGTTGTTCCTCCCGCCAGCCATTGGTGAGGCGGATCGGGAGCCGGGGTCAACGGGCCGGGCATCAGCCAGGCACACCGGGTAGTTCCTCCCAGCGTGGCGCGTAATCTTCGAGGAAAACCCGGCCTACCAGTTCGCCCCGGCTTCGTACGCCCGTCTTGTCGAAGATTGACTTGAGATGGTCCTGTAC
>NZ_CAUVXO010000635.1:0-2869 GCF_963555865.1 Protofrankia sp. Cr1 | reverse complement strand
GCGCAGGAACAGCAGACATTCCAGCGGCCGGACGTCCGTGCCCGTTGCGATCATGTCGACGGTGACGACGATCCGCAGTTCCGCGCTGTTGCGGAAGGCCTTGAGCAGGCTGTCGGTGTCCCGTACCGAGTAGGTGATTTTGGTGGCGAACTCGTTGCCCTGGCCGAACACCTCCCGGACCTTCATCACGATGTCCTCGGCGTGGTTGTCGTCCTTGGCGAAGATGAGCGTCTTCGGGACGTGCGTCCGGCCCGGGAAGATCTCGGTGAACAGCCGGTCCTTGAACGTCCGCAGCACCAGTTCGATCTGGTTCGGGCTGACGACCGAGCGGCCGAGCTGCTCCGGCGTCCAGGAGAAGTCGTCGTCGAGTTCCTCGTAACGTTGCTGGCGGGTGCGCCTGTCCCGCCTCGGGACGGTGATCCCCGCCTCGATGGTCGCGCCGTGGCGCGTCAGCTCGGTGCGGATGCGGTAGACGTCGAAGTCGACGTTCACCCCGTCGGCGACCGCCTGCGGGTAGGTGTACTCGCTGACCAGGTTCTGGTGGAAGAAGCCGAACGTCTGCTTCACCGGGGTGGCGGTCAGGCCGACCAGGTAAGCGTCGAAGTACTCCAGTACCGCGCGCCAGCGTCCGTAGATCGACCGGTGGCATTCGTCCACGACGATCAGGTCGAACGTCTCCGGCGGGATGTCCGCGCTGTAGGCGATGTCGATCGGCTCGTCATCGCCGTCCCCGGAGCCGTCCCCGGATGTGTCCGCGTCGAACGCCCGGTCGTCGACGTCGGGATCGGGCACCGGGCGGCCGCGCAGCATCGCGTACAGCCGCTGCACCGTGGAGATCACCACATGGGTGGACCCGCGCAGCCCGGCGGCGGTCAGCGGCTCGACGTTGTACAGCTCGGTGAACTTACGGCCGTCGCCAGCCGTGACGTAGGTGGCGAACTCCTCCCTGGCTTGGCGTCCGAGGTTGTTGCGGTCGACCAGGAACAGGATGCGGTGTGCCTTGGCGTGTGCGAGCAGCCGGTACGACGAGGTGACAGCCGCGTACGTCTTGCCCGCGCCGGTCGCCATCTGGATCAGTGCCCGGGGCCGGTCATCGGCGAGTGACCGTTCCAGCCCGCCCACCGCGTCGAGCTGGGCGGGGCGGAGATTCCCGTGGGGCAGCGGGGGTAGGTGCCCCAGCCGGTGGCGCAGGGTCGGATTCTCGGGGTCTGCGTCGGCCTCGCGCATCCACCGGGCCAGCGTCGCCGGCCGGTGGAAGGAGAACACCGACCGGGCCCGACCGCCACGCGGGTCGAGGGTGTTGGTGAAATGGGTCTCGGCCGCGGTCGTCTCATACCGGAAGGGCAGCGGCCACCGCCATGCCTGCCCGCGCTGCTCGTCGGTCAGGGAGCTCGCATACCGGCCGGACTGCCCCTCGACCGGGGTGAGGACGGTGCCCTCCCGCTTGGCCTCCACGACGCCGACGAGCCGGCGGTTGACGAACAGCAGGTAGTCGGCGGGGCCGGTCGCCGTCCGGCCTTCGCGCAGCGCCACACCGGCGGGGTCGATCAGGTTCAGGCTGGACAGGTCCTGCACCGACCAACCGGCCTGGGTGAGCATCCGGTCGACCTCAACGCGTACCTCGATCTCGGTCCGCGGTTCCCGCGCGGCGGACTTGGCCTGCGCGACGAACGACTCCCGCTCCGCCGCGGACACCTTCTTTTTCCGTGTCCGCACTGCCGGTTGCGGCTCGCCGACCTGGTCCTGGTCCTGGTCCGGCAACGCGGCCAGAGCGGAGCGCAGGCTCTCCGCGTCGGCCAGTGCACGGGTCAGTGCCTCCTCCGCCTCGCGTCGCGCTCGGCGTTCGGCGTCCAGCCGGTTGTTGCCGCCGCCGTCCAGACGCAGCTTGGCTTCGGCAAGCTTGGAGCGGTGGTCGGCAAGCTCCGCGCGCAGCGCCGCAAGCTCGGCATCGTCGGCCGCGGACACGGATGCGGCGGCCGGCTGTGATCGGCCCGGTTCGGGTGGTGGGACGAACGCGATGACCGTCCGGTCGCCGGTCATCAGCCGGTGGAACCACACACCCAGTTCGAAGCACGCCCGCGTCGCCCTGACCGCCGCCCGCACCTCGCCGTAGTAGCCGTGGACAGCCCGATTACCCTCGGTTCGGACGGCGTCGAACGCGGCCCGGATACGCCCGTCGAACACCCCGGCGCGGGCGAGCGCCGCAAGGCGGTCAACCTGTTTGTCCCCGCGGGTCGGCAGCCCGGCCCGGCTGACCAGGGTCTTCGCCAGGACCTCGCCGAACTGGCGGGCTTTGATCAGCGCGGCGTTCGGATCAGAATAGGCGTAGGACTCCGCGCCCGCACCGTAGAAGACCAGCACTGGTTCGTGGGGAAGCAGGAAGCCGAAGTTCGCCGACCTGCGGGCCAGCTCTTCGATGCGCGCGTCCATGACCGTCAGCCCGCCCCCGTGGAGAGCCCTGGGGCCTCCGGGCACGCGAACACAACGATAATCGTGCACCCTTTGACCATTTGGTGACTGTGCAGACTCACAATGTAGTCTCGGTCCGGATTTCACCGGACACGACCCTGTCACCAACCACGACCAGGCAACGGTCTACCCAGCCCGGACCGCACCTGATATAGATATATGTTGTAACTATATCGGATGCATAAGCCAGTCCCCACGGGGACCGTCACGATCTCCGGTCACCGCACGCGGGCGTTCGAGGAACAGATCATCCCGGGAGGCCCACATGACAGCGGCCGCACAACTGCCCGCATACGACGAGTTCGGGTTCTTCGAGGAGAACGCACGGGAAGCGGGCCTGGCCTGGACCGGTCCGCCGCTGGTACGGCGGGAGAACGTCGATGTCGGCGGCGAACGGATA
>NZ_CAUVXO010000634.1:0-2887 GCF_963555865.1 Protofrankia sp. Cr1 | reverse complement strand
TGCCGTCTCGGTCGCCCTGTACCCGAACGCACCCCCCGAGCGGGTGGTGGGGACCGCCCGCGAGAGCCGGTGCCAGCTGGTCTTCACCGACCGGCCGGCCGGCGTGGCCGCCTTCACCGACGCCGGGCTCGACGTGTTTCTGCTGACCGAGGCCGGTGACGGCTCGGCGGCCGGTGTCCCGACCGTCGGCGACCTGCTGGCCGAGGCGGTCGGGCCGACTCCGGACCTGGCGGCGGCCCCGCGCGGCGCGGAACCGTTCACGATCGTGTCGACGAGCGGGACGCTGTCGGAGCCGAAACTGTTCGCGGTGCACTCCGCGCCGCTACTCTTCACGATGGACCGCTTCGCGGAGATCTACGGCTTCGACGGGCGGGACCGGCTGCTGCTCTACCTGCCGCTCTCCCACCTGCCCCAGCGGATGATGCTCTACTGGGGTCTCGGGGCCGGGCTCGACTTCATCCTGTCCGAACCGGCACGGTTCGCCGCCGACAGCGCCACCCTCGCCCCGACGCTACACGTCGCCGTACCGCGATCGCTCGCCCACCTGAACTGGCGGGTCGGTGAGGCCCTCAAACGCGACCCCTCCGGCACCCTCATGCCGGAGGCGGCGTACCGGGTGGCGTTCGGTAACGCGATCAAGGTGGTCTTCGTCGGGAGCGCGCCGACCGAGCCTGCTGTCCTGGACGCGCTCGAGGCCAACGGGGTGCCGGTCCGCGAGGTCTACGGGACGACCGAACTCGGCATGATCGGGCTCAGCACGCCGGACGCGACGCGCCGTGGAACGGTGGGCAAGCCCATCCCGTGGGGCGACGTGCGGCTCGACCCCGAGACCAACGAGATCCTCGTCCATACCCCCACGCCGTTCCTCTACGGGCGGCTGGTGGACGGGGAGACCGAGATCGTCCGCTACGACAAGCAAGCGTGGCACCCGACGGGCGACGTCGGGCAGTTCGACGAGGACGGCTTCCTCTCCGTGCTCGGACGGCTGCGGGACTTCCTCGCCCTGCCCAGCGGCGAGAAGGTCTTCGTCCGGCCCATCGAGGAGGCGGCGGCCCAGGCCACCGGGGCGACGGTCTGCGTCGTCACCCAGTACGAGCCGGGGCGCCTCGGCGCGCTGCTGTTCTTCGACCCCGCCACCACCGAGATCGGGACGGACGAGACCGGGCGCAAACACTGCCGGACCCGGCTCGACGAGGTGAACGCCGGGCTGCACCCGTGGGAACGGGTGCGCGCCTTCGCCGTCGTCGACCGACTGCCGTCCGTCGAGGAAGGCACCGTCACGGAAACGACCAAGCTGCGGCGCCACAAGATCGACGAGATCCACGGCCGCTCAGCGATCTGGTACCGCGTCCATCCCGGCTGACGTCGGGTCGCGGTGCCGGGCGGCTCACTGAACCGGCGACCCGCGTCACTCCCAAGGAGAGACATGACCTCGGACATGGCGGAAACGCCGAGCACCCCCCTGGTAGCGGAAATCGACCACCCGCGGGTCGCCGAACTGCCCGGCGGCTCGATCAGTTACCGGCTACGCGGCGAAGGGCCCCCGCTCGTCCTCGTCACCACGCTGTCCGGGACGTGGACGCGCCAGATCCCGATGCTGCGCAAGCACTTCACGGTCCTTACCTACGACATGCGCGGCTTCGGCGACTCGATCTCCACCACCGGCTTCCCGACCAACGAAGAGCACGCCGACGACCTTGCGCTGCTGCTCGACACGCTCGGGATTCCAGCGGCCACCGTCCTCGGGCTCTCGCACGGCGGGCTGGTCAGCCAGTGGTTCGCGGTGCGCCACCCCGAGCGACTGACCGGGCTGGCGCTGGTCGCCACCTTCGCCACGCCGAGCGACTCGACGCTGCTGTTCCTCACCATGCTGTACGGGTTCCTGGAGCGCGACGACATCGGGAACTTCTGGGAGGTGCTCAAGACCTTCCTGTTCTCCGCCGCGAATTGGAACGTGCTCACCCGGTGGGAGGATGGCCTGCGCCGGATGATGTTCGACCAGTACACGACGGCCAGCCTGCGCAGCATCTACGGCGGTGCGCTCGCGCACACCAGCCCGGATGGGTTCGACCGGATCTCCTGCCCGACGCTGGTCGTCGGCGGGGAGAAGGACATGCTGTTCCCGCCGGAGCGGACGCGGGAACTGGCCGAGCGCATCCCGGGAGCGAAGATGGTGCTCTTGTCAGCGGCGCACGTCCCGCCGGTGGAGGTCCCGAAGGCGTTCAACGAACTGGTGACCGACTTCTTCGGGGGAAACCGGTGACCACGGCCGAGCGGCCGCCGGCCCCGAACGCACCGACCGGTCCGGCCGGGAGCCGGCCGGACGGCGGCATCCCCAAGGGGCGCCTCGTCACGCTCCCGGGCGCGGACCTGCACATCTACGAACTCGGCCCGGCCGACGGCCCGCCGGTCATCATGCTGCACGGCTTCCTCACCGACTCCTACACCTGGCGCGACGTCGCCCCGGCGCTGATCGCCGACCACCGGGTGATCCTGGTCGACCTGCCGGGCAACGGCCGCTCCCCCGACCCCCGAGAGACGGGCTGGTCCGCCGACCGGTGCGTCGAGCTGCTCGCGGCGCTGTTCGACGCCCTCGGGCTCGACGCGCCGACCCTGGTCGGCAGCCAGATGGGTGGCTCGCTCGCGGCCTGGTTCGCCGCAGCTCGGCCCCGGCGGGTAGGCCGGCTGATCGTGATGGCGGCCGGGGTCCTGGGCGAGACGAGCACCAACCTCACGCTCTACAAGGTGCTGGCCAACCCGCTGATCGGCCGCTGGGTCGCACGGCGCTTCCCGCGCCAGAAGTTCGAGGAGAAGTGGCGGGCGGCCCACGGGCCCGGCCACGAGGTCGACCCGGTCGCGACGGACCGCTACTTCGCCCAGGTCCAGG
>NZ_CAUVXO010000633.1:0-2899 GCF_963555865.1 Protofrankia sp. Cr1 | reverse complement strand
GAGTTGTGTAATGCCGTGCCCTCGCCTGTCGCCGACCCGTTTCCTGGTGATGACCGTGACCATTTCCTGCGTTCTCGTCGCGTTGACGGGATGCGACCAGCGCTCGAAACCCGGACCAAACAGCAGCGACAGTCCGGCGGCCTCCACCCTCGGGACGATCCCGCCCACCCCGGACCCACAGGCCCAGGCCCGCCTGCAAGTGGCTGCGGCGCAGGAGGGTTTCTACCGGTCCTACCTCGCGGCGGTCGCGGCGCCCGGCGATCAGGCCCGGGTGGCTGACCTGCTCGGCCGCTACACCCCGCCGGCCCCGGCCCGGGCAGATGTGGCGAGTTGGATGGCAGGGCTGGCCAGCCGGCGTCTTGCCGGCCGGGCCGGACCGGAAAGCTATTACGTGCTCGAGAATGTCGCCGTGGAGAGCCTTCCGCCCACCGGCCGGGTGATTGCGACGGTCTGCGGATACGACGACGGCGTCCTGTACGACGCGGTGAACAGAGCACCGGACGGACGCGAGATCGTCATCAGCAACAAACCGGTGAGTGAACGCACCCGGGTTACCTGGGTTGAGCAGGGCACATGGAAGATCAACACAGTCCAGGTCGTGGATACCTGGAAGGGGGTGAACCGATGCCCTCCACCCAGCTCGGCCTCCGCGTGATCATAGGATCAATTGCTCTGTGGCTCCTCCTCCCGGCTGCTACCGCGGCCGCGGACGGAATTGGCTGGACCAACAATCGTGGTATTACGACCGGCGAGGTGTCCACCGATGACGACCTGCGGGAGCTGCTCAGTTCGGTCACGACCGCGGGGCAGGACGCCGGGCCACGATCGTCGGCCGGGACGGCGCCGGTCTGCCGCTGGGTGCCGGCATCCGAGGCAACCCGGGACATGCATCTCGAGGGCCTACAGCTGCTGTCGATCATGGACAGGGACTACCCGGACGGCACCCGGCTGCGGCTCTACGGCCGGGTCTGTGACGGCACGGTGGCGACCTGGCAGTGGCTGCGGGTATCGGCCGCCACCGACCTGGTTGCGACCGCGTCGGCGGAGATCCGACGCACCCTCCCCGTCCCGCATGGCGTGTTCTCCCCGAACGTCACCGCCGGCTCGGCGGTGGTGAACGTGCCGGTGTGGTTCGCCGCGCCCGGCCAGTGGGCGCCGGTCACCGCGACCGCGACGATCCCCGGGGCCACCGTGACCGTGACCGCCGTCCCGCAGACGTTGGAGTTCCAGCCGGGTGACGGCTCGCCGGCGGTGGCGTGCACCGGGCCGGGGCCGGTGTTCACCACCGGGATGGCGGAGCCGGACCGTCCCCCGGCCTGCTCCTACACCTACCGGGACGCCTCCACCGTCGCGCCGGGCGGCCGGGCCTGGCCGGCGGTGCTCACGATCCGCTGGCAGATCGGGTGGACGGCATCGGACGGTGAGACCGGCGCGCTCGCGCCCCTGACCACGACCACCGACGTGCCTGTCGTCGTCGGGCAGATCCAGGCCATCGAACGAGCCGGCCGATGAGCACGACCACACCCGGCTGGCGGCCCGAAACCGTCGGGGTCGAGGACCCGCCGGGCCGCTCCCGCCCGTCCCCGCGGTCACGCCAGACACCGTCGGTGTCGCGGTCCCGCCGCTCCGCGAACGCGGCGTTCGCCCTCCTACTCATGATCGCCGGCGCCGGCGGGGCGGTCTGGTTCGCCGCCGACAACCAGCCCCAGCTCGATGTCGTGGCACTCGCCCGCCCGCTGTCCCGCGGGCAGGTGGTGACCCCGGCGGATCTCGCCGTCATCCGGATCACCGCGCAGGGCGGTGCCGCCCGGCTGACCACCCCGCAGGTCGCCCGCCAAGCCCTGGTCGGCAAACCGCTCCTGCTGGACCTCCCCGCGGGCACGCTGGTCACCCCGGAGATGGTCGGCTCGGTGGCCCCACCCGACGGCTATGTCGCGCTCGGCGTCCGGGTCGCCGCGGACGCGCTGCCCTCGGCGACCCTGCGACCGGGGGAACACGTCGACATTCTCGGTTTCGACAAGGGCACCGGTGTGGCGTCGGTGCTCGTCCGCGACTTCACCGTCACCGAAATCAACCGTCCAGGCCCGGACGGCCGCGCCGGGGACAGCGTGGTGTTCCTGATGGTGCCCGAGCAGACCGCAGGCGCGGTGGCCACCGCCGCGGTCAGCGACCGGGGTGTCCGGCTCCTCGGCGGCCGCCGATGACCCGCCACGCCGGCCCCCGGCTCGTCCCGCGGGCCGGATTGCAGCCCGGAGCGCGGCCCGGATCGCGGCCCGGATGGCAGACCGTCCGAGGGGAGGCGCGGTGAGTCTGCTCCCCACCGGCTACCCCGACCGGTGGACCGACGCCGCGGTCGTCGACGACCTCGTCTCCTCGATCAACGCACAGGTCCAGCAACGGCTGACCGACACCCGCCACGACCACCAACGGCCCGGCGCGGCGGACCGGGCCGCGATCGTCGAACAGGTCATCGCCGAGCAGCTCGCCCTCGCCCGCCACCGCAGCACCATCAACGGCCACCCGCCCCTCGATCCCGGCTCGGAAGAAGACGTCCGGATGCGCGCCCGCCAGGCGAACTCCCCCCTCGGCCCGCTCGGGCCGCACCTGGGCGGCCGGCAGTGGAGCGACATCGAGGTCAACGGCGCCATCAACATGATCTGCACCGAGCGGGTCGGCGGCCACCGCACCGAATATCCCTCCCCGTTCGCCGCCGACACCGAGGCGTTCGAATGGGTCGCCGAACAGGCCGCGCTGGTCGGACGGCGCTTCGACGAATCCCACCCCTCGGTCCGGTTCCGCCTGGCCAACGGCGTCCGGATCCACGCGATCGGCCGGGTCACCAGCGTCACCCCTGTCTCTTATACACATCTGACGCTGCCGACGAATTAGACGGTGTAGA
>NZ_CAUVXO010000632.1:0-2900 GCF_963555865.1 Protofrankia sp. Cr1 | reverse complement strand
GGGACCCACCATCGCGGAAGCGGCTGAAGGCCGCTACGAACCGGGCCGTATCGGGCACGGCCCGGTCGAGGGCCTCGACCTGATCAGAGCCGCGCGCCAATCGGTGGTGCACCTGGAGATGCGGGACGTCTACGACGTCACCGACCCGGCGTTTCTTGAATGGCAGCGGACGTCGACCGACAGCTACGACTGGGGCGACTGGTTGAACCTGGTCTCGGCTAACGTCGCCCGGGGCGTGCGGATACGACGCGCCCGTGTAGTGTCAGAACCGGTCACTGACTTCATACGCTGGGAACACATGCTGACCAGGCACAACATTGCGGCCGGTGAGGACGTTCGCTGGCTGCCCCGGCGACGAGCCTTCGACCTGTTCCTGCCAGCCGCCGATTTCTTCCTCATCGACGCGCGTATCGTCGTGTTCAACTTCAACTCCGGCGACGGCGCGGACACGGGCGAAGAAGAGTTCACCGCAGACCCCGACACCGTCGCGCGGTGTGTCGCCGCGTTCGAGGCTGTGTGGGATAGGGCCGTCGGGCACGAGGATTACCAGCTAGCCTGAACGATCTTGGCATTACGCGCGGGCCGCTGTCGCGAGCAGCCGGGCGCAGACAACGCCGTCCGCGGACGGACACACCCTCGCCACCGCCAGCCACGACCAGATGGTACGACTCTGGCGGATGCACTGAGCCGAGCCACAACCAACATCAACAGCCGGGTAACCACAGGCCAGACGTTGAATTTCCCCTCGCGGGATGGAGGTATCACTTACTAAGGGGGAAACTAAGAAGCTGGACTCCCGCACCCCTGTGACCTGCGAGGATGCGTTTTTCTGGTCCAGTAGCCAAATTTCCCATTAGTGGGCGCCGCGACGGGCGACCTCGGCCACGAGACCATCGGACGCATAGCGATCAAGGTTGTCTACGTCGTCAGCGACATCACCCCAGACACCGGGCTCACGATGTTCCTACCCGGCAGCCACACCGACACCGGCCCGATCGCCGTCCCCGCCGGGGCCATCAACCCGCCCGGCGCGATCACCCTGGCGATCGGCCCCACGGACGTGGTGCTGTTCGAGAACCGCACCTGGCACACGAGCGGCCTCAACACCTCCGGCCGCCCACACCTGGCGGTGATGATGCAATACGGCTACCGCTGGCTCGCCCCCATCGACGACCCCGCACCCGCCCTCCTGGAACGCGACGACCTGCCCGACATCGAACGCCGGCTGCTCGGGCAGCCGGACCGGAACCCCGACGGCTCCATCGCGCACGAAGGCGCCGGCGCTTGGCCTGTCCGCGAGTGGTGGCAGCACCTGAACGCCGCTCCGACTCGTTCCTTCTCACCGACTTATCCCGCGCCCGCGAACGACTAGGATCATGACCTACACGCCCGACGAACTGTTCGCCTCCACCGCCCCCTACTACGCGACATACCGCCCCGGTTATGACCCGGGCTTCTACCACCTGCTCCACGAGCGCTTCGGCCTCGACGGCACCCAACGCGTCCTGGACCTGGGCACCGGCACCGGCATGATCGCGCTGCCCCTGGCCCGTCTGGTCGGCCACATCACCGCCGTCGACCCCGAGCCCAGCATGCTCGACGAAGGCCGCAAGCTCGCCACCGAGCAGGCCATCACCAACATCGACTGGCGCCAGGGCGATTCCACCACCCTGGCCGTCATGAGCCTGGACCCCGTACTGCTGACCGTCATGGGCGCCTCGCCGGGTGACCACCGCGGTGCCGGTTGGCGACACTCGTGACAAGCACGGTCGGCGGACGGGTTTCGGGTTCGTGGGCGACGACGCGGTGAGCACGACCTACCGGCCGCCAGCGGGCAGGCCAACGTCCGGCCGCGCGTGCTCACCGCGTCGGTAGCCGTCGGTGGCCCAGCCCGCCGGGGTTCCCGCTGCGGCAGCCCAACGTTGGCGCCGACCCGGCACGCCTGGCCGGCCAGGCATGCCGGGTCGGCGCCATGGCGCTTGCTCCGTGGACGGCCGTCAATATCATCACCGATGAGTGGCTCCTCACCACCCACCCCAACCGATCCCGACCCCACCGGCAGGTCGCTCTCACCTACTGCCGGCTGGTGACAGGTTGAGCATCACGCCGACAGCGTGACCACAAAACGCCGCTTGCCATGGCCGTTTCACCCGATCCTTCATGCTCACGTCGAACGGCGCCTTCATACCCATCCCACACCGCTCCGCCAACATCGACGTCACGATATGGATTTCGCCATGGAGTCAGAACGGTCACGGTACAGACAACCGGCGTAATAGGATACTGATGAGCATGTGGCAGAATAAACGCAGCTTGTTCTCAGCAACGGGAATTCCTGGAAGTTGGGAAAAATAGGTCTATGCAGCACAGATCATAGACGGCCAAGGAAGACAGGGGTAAACGATCAAACTGTACGTACGCGGCTCGGAAGCCGCATCAGGGAATTACAGATAGCAGCTGGAATTCGCAGCCCCAATGGTCACAATCGCGGTCAGGCTCTCTGCGGGACGGCGGTGGGCTCGTCGAGGAGTGTGTGCAGGCAGATCAGAGCCTGAGTGGCGGCGGCGTGGGCGTCAAGACTGGTGTCGACCGGACTTTCGACCATGACAGGGCCTCGGTAGCCGGCCTCGGTCAGGTCGGTGAGCAACAGCCGATGGCCCAGGGTGCCGGTATGCCCGGGCCACCCCCGGCGGGAGGGGATTCCGCCGCTGGGCGGGTCGGCGAGCTGCACGTCGACGACGCTCTCCACCCAGGCGCCGGTGCCAGCGAGGGCGCCCGCGGCGGCGAGGTGGGCGGTGTCGGCGACGAGGCCGGCCGTCGCGCCAAGCGCCTCCAGTAGGGCCAGCGTGCCGGCGAGCCCGGTGCCGGGAACGGGTCCGACCCTGCCCGATGCCGGGGCT
>NZ_CAUVXO010000631.1:0-2906 GCF_963555865.1 Protofrankia sp. Cr1 | reverse complement strand
GGTCAGGGAGGCGAGCGCGGTGCTGCCGGCCTTCAGCGTGGAGCCGGTGAGCTGGTCGTCCTTGTCGAACGTGCGGGTGACCGTCCGACCGCTGCCACCCGGGTAGGCGATGGAGGTGATGTTGCCGGCGGCGTCGTAGCTGTAACCCACCGTGGCACCGGCGCCGTTGGTGTAGGAGGTGATCTCACCGAAGGAGTCATAGGACCAGTGGCTGGTCCCGGTGCCGTCGGTCGTGGAGGTGCGCCACCCGAGGCCGTCGTACGTCGTCCCCGTCACGTTCGGGGTGACACCGTCCGAGTAGCCCACCGTGGTCTGGTGACCGGCGGCGTCGTAACTGTAGGTGGTGCAGCCCTTGGCCGGAGGGGTGCAGCCGGGGACGATGCCGGCGGACACGCCGATCGGCGAGACAACCGAAGCGTGCAGGCCGCGGGCGGTGTCATAGCCGAACTTGGTGGTGTTGCCGTCGGGGTCCTTCGTGCTGGCGAGGTCACCGAAGGTGTCGTAGGTGTTCGTCGTCGTGTTCCCGCGCGCGTTCACCGTCCGGGAGACGTCATCGGGATGCGCGGCGTCGTCATAATAAAAGCTCGCCCAGCGATCCTCAGCCTGGGCTCTCGATCAGTCACTTCTGCAAACCCTGAAGGTTTCTTTGAGACAAGCCGATGGTCAGGGTGCCGTGCGAACCGGCTGCGAGCCCGAGCCAAGATATCTTTCCGTCGAATCACGCCCTCGGTACTGGCAGAAGTACCGCTCTGTTCGAGCTTTCATTCATTGCAAGATAGGCGCACGGGCGGCCCTCACTCCAGGGCTGGGCGAAACCTCCATCATCGATACTCCAATCCGCCATGCCGTTTTTGTCCAAGATTCCTTTTAGAACTCCCCTCGCATCGGATGGATCTATGCAACTCGCGCCCTGGTAATGGGCGCGAAATTCGAGATTAACCGCCGCAACACCGCGGGCCTCATCGGAGACGGCGCCACTGAACCCACGAAGATTCATGCTGTCGCAGAGGCCAGCGCGGCCAGGATAAACGACGACCTGACCGGAAGGTCCAACGCAAGCCTCCAACTCGTCCGGTGGCGGCTCGTTGAATGATGCGGACCAAATCGACCTGCAGGCGTCAAGTGGGTTTGATGCGACTGTGTTCAGTACCGCTACGTCACTGTTTGGGTTTGTAGACTGGTAGCAGCCGGTAGCTGCCATCTTGGCGGGTGCGGTTCCTAGCGCGAAGCCGGCACCGATTGCCGCCGCCGCGCAGGCGACAGCCACCGGAATCAAAATAATACGTCGTGCGCGACGCTTGATTTTAGGCCGTATCCTTTCGGCCAGTATCTCACCTGCATGACTGTCCGATTCGGACATGTCCCCGCCGAGTGAATCGAACGGATCCGCTGCTCGCAGTATTTCACCCAGTCGCTCTTCTGACGTTGGGTTCATCGCACACCCCGGAAAGTTCGAAGTTAACCATCTACCTTTTCTTCAGCCGTGCAAAAACTGGCGCCGGCAACAGCCTCCGTTCTTTCTTTAAGGCGGCGTTTCGCTCGATGCAGTCGGACCGATGCAGCGTTCGATGTGCACTTCAAAACGACAGCGATTTCATCAACTTTAAGATCATCCCAATAAGCGAGACCAAGTATTTCTCTATCGCCATCAGGGAGTCGGTTGAACTCTTCGATAGCGATGGCTTCCCAGTTGCCGCTCTCACTCATCCCGGACGGTTCTTGCCCGACTTGCCTAAGCCTTATAAAGAGCCTCTGGCGGCGTAGTGCACTTCGCCGTTGATTGGCGAGGCAATACCTGGCGACGCCTATAGCCCATGCGATGGACTCCGAGTCTGTTGGCGGGATATCCTGCCGTCGCCGCCAGACGACAAGGTATGTCTCCGCTACAGCGTCGTCGATGCCACTGTGGTCGGCCAATCGTCGCTCCAGGTAGGAGTGTACGAATACTTCTTCATCCCGACCCCTCCAGTTGAGCCGATCCAACGCGCGCATCTATCCAAAAACCTCCCGTCCTCATCACCATATCTATGTCCAGCTGGGCGCCAAACCTTACAGGTGACCAGGAATTTATTTTTGATCTTGCTGGTAGCGGCTCATAGTTGGGCCCTGTCATCTTGGCCCCGGCTTTTCACGCCGAAGATCCTTGATCTCTCTGAGGGTCTCCGATGACAGGAAAGTGCCCCTGACCTGGGAAGATACGGGTGTCTGAAGTCCGTGTCGGAGCCCGAGCCGAGAGGCACTTTCCAGGTGAATGATACGGGGTGGTCGCAGGGGTTGGCCGGCGAGGTCGGCGGCAGAGACGTGGTCTCCCACGTCGGGACCGCGATGGTGTGGATGCTGGCCGACCGGGGCCGGGTGTTCACGGACATCGCGGTGACGATCGCCGAGGGCGAGCCGCGGGAGGGCACGGACGTCACCGAGCTCACCGGCCTGTACCGCACGGGTACAAAAGGTGACCAGCTGAAGGGCTGGCCGGGTAACATGCGGGCGCTCGCCCGGCGGGAGCGGCCGCACCCGGGCGCACAACTGCCGCTGTTCGCGCTTACTTCAGAATCCCCGACAGAACCTACAGGGTGTCGGTCACACTTCTGGCGCTGCCCGCGGCCAACCACAACTGATAGCTGATGACCGCCGGGATGGAAACGCCGAGCTTTCCAGGCTTCGAGGTAAGAATCTGCTCGTGGCCGAGCAGCGTGCCGGTCGTCCGGTCCGCGACAAGCAGATAGCGTGTTGATTGAAGGACTCAGACGCGCCTTTGATACGGCGAGAGCCCGGACCCGGGTCCGCAATGACGGACCCGGGCTGAAGCTTCCCGCCGGTTACTTCACGCAGGGCACGTTGAACAGGCCGTCGGCCGCCGCGATGACGACGTTGGTGCACGAGACGATGTTTCTGGTCTTGTCCGG
>NZ_CAUVXO010000630.1:0-2907 GCF_963555865.1 Protofrankia sp. Cr1 | reverse complement strand
CTGCCGATCAGTCCGCCACTGCGCCCGTCGGGGCGGGAATTTACACGCGTGCCCACACCGAAGCGGCGTACGACGTCCTGCTCGCGCGCGCCCGCTCTGCGCTCGAGCTCGGCGAGACAGTCGTTCTCGATGCGTCGTGGTCCAGCACCGCCGACCGGGCGCGGGCCGCCCGTCTCGCGCAGGAGACATCAGCCGACCTCGTCGAACTGCGATGTGAGGTCTCAGCCGAGGTGGCGACCACGCGGATCGCCCGCCGCAGGTGCGCCGGAGGAGACGCATCCGACGCGACAGCGGATGTGCTGGCAGCGATGACCTCCGGCGCCGACCCCTGGCCGAGCGCAACCGTGGTCCACACCGCGGTGCCGCTGACGGAGTCACTGCGGGCCGCGCGTCGCGCCGTGCTGCGATGATGTCGACGTGGATGCCGAAGCCGGGGGGCTCGACGAGCCCGGCTCGACCGCGGGTAACCCCGTGGCAACCGATCCGACCGGCGGCGGGGACGAACTGATGTTCCCGACCGTCGCCCGCCTCGATCTCGACGAACTGCTCTCCCAGCTCATCGAGCGCGCTCAGGACGTCATGGGCACCCAGGACCGGCTGCGCGGGCTGTTGCGGGCCAGTCGCGTCATCGCCGCTGACATCCACCTTCCGGACCTGCTCCGCCGGATCGTCGAGGCCGCCCGGGCGCTCCTCGACGCGGAGTACGCCGCGCTCGGGGTGGTTGCTCCCGACCTGCGGCTGGAGCAGTTCATACACGTCGGCATGACGGCCGAGGATGCCGACCACATAGGCCACCTGCCCACCGGCAAAGGAGTCCTCGGCCTGCTCGTCAGGGAACCACGCCCGCAACGGCTCGATGACATCTCCAAGCATCCACAGGCACATGGTTTTCCGCCCGGACATCCCCCGATGAAGACCTTTGTCGGGGTACCGATCCGGATTCGTTCGGAGATTTTCGGGAATCTCTACGTGGCCGGGAAACGGGACGGCCGGCAGTTCACCGCCGAGGACGAAGAGCTCGCGCTGGCCCTCGCGGCGACCGCAGGCATCGCCATCGAGAACGCCCGGCTGTTCGCCGAGTCCCAGCAACGCCAGCACTGGCTCACCGCATCGGCCGAGCTGACCCGCCATCTGCTGGCCGACGGAGACGACCCCCTGAAAATGATCGGCAGCAAGGTACAGGCGGTCGCCGAAGCGGACTTCACCGCCGTCCTGCTGGAAGGCGACACCGCCGACCATCTGAAGGTTGACGTGGCGCTGGGGCCGCACTCCGAGGGCCTCGTCGGGACGGACATCGCACTCGACCGGTCGATCGTCGGACGGGCCCTGCGGGAGCGACGTCCCCTGCGTGTCGACGACGCCACCGCCGACACGCTCGTCGGGCTGGAAATACCGCGGCTGGGACCGCTCATGGCGGTGCCGCTGGCCGCCGCCAGCAGTCATGGTGCGCTGCTGATCGGCAGGTCAACCGGCGGACATGCTTTCACAGAAAGCGAACTCGACATGGCGACGGGCTTCGCCGGCCATGTCGCGATAGCCATTGAGCTCGCCCGGGCCCGGGCCGAACGCGACCAGCTCGGTGTCCTGAAGGACCGGGACCGCATTGCCCGCGACCTGCACGACCACGTCATTCAGCGGTTGTTCGCGGTCGCGCTCGGCATGCAGGACATGGCCGAGTACGAAGAGTCCGCGGACGCGGACCGGCTGGCCGGCTATATCAACGACCTGGACGCGACCATCAAGGAGATCCGGGCCACCATCTTCGAGCTGCGACACACCAGAACGCCCGATACCCGTGTGCGGGCGCGGCTGGTCGAAGTGGTCAAGGAGTTCCATCCCGTCTTCGGTTTCAGACCTCGGGTCCACACCGAAGGCCCGGTCGACACCCTGATTGACGGAGCCGTCGCCGAGAACCTGCTCGCCGCCGTGCGGGAGGGGCTGTCGGACGCGGCCCGCCACGCGCTTCCCACCAGCATCGACATCACCGTACGCATCGTGGCTGAGACCGTCACCCTCGACATCGTCGACGACGGCGGGACACCGCTGCGCTGGACCGCGACGCTCCGGCCGTAACCAGGCTCCACGCAGAACCCGCCACGCAGAACCCGCCGCGCAGAACCCGCCGGCGGCCGTATCTTGGCCGCCGGCGGGTGAAGAAGTGGTATTCGTTCAGCGAACCAACGTTCCCACCGCCGCGGTGAGCGCGGCGAGGCCCGCCTTCGCGTCGTTGAACAGCATGCCGGTCTTCGGGTCTGTGTACAGCTCGTTGTCAACCCCGGCATATCCGTGGCCCATCGACCTCTTGATCACGATCACGCTCCTTGCCTGGTCGACGTCCAGGATCGGCATGCCGGACAGGGGGTTGCCCGGCCGCCGGGCGGCGGGGTTGGTGACGTCGTTCGCGCCGATGACGAGCGCGACGTCGGTCTGGGTGAACTCCGGGTTGACCTCGGCGAGCTCCTTCATCCGCGGGTACGGCACATGTGCCTCGGCCAGGAGCACGTTCATATGACCGGGCATCCGGCCGGCAACCGGGTGGATCGCGTAGCAGACATCGATACCGTGCTGCTCCAGCAGTGTCGCGAGTTCGACCACCTCGTACTGCGCCCGAGCGGCGGCAAGGCCGTAGCCCGGCACGATGATGACTTTGGATGCATAGGCCAGCTGGATCGCGGCGTCATCCGCGGAGACCTGGTGTAGTGGCGCGGTGGTGCCCGTCGCGGTGGCCGCACCGCTGGGATCGCCGGTGGACTCACCGGTGCCGAAGCCGCCCAGCATGATGCCTGTGATCGAGCGGTTCATGGCCTCGGCCATGAGCACGGTGAGGATGGTACCGGAGGCGCCTACGAGCGCACCGGCGATGACGAGGACATGGGTGTCGAGTACGAAGCCGGCAATGGCTACGGC
>NZ_CAUVXO010000629.1:2346-3162 GCF_963555865.1 Protofrankia sp. Cr1 | reverse complement strand
GTACAACGTGGCAGCGTCATAGCCGGCCGGTGCGGCGCCCCACGCTTCCCAGTCAAGCAGCCAGCAGATAGGGCCGGTGATATTCGCCCAGTGGAGATCCCCGTGCGCCGTGCTCCATACGATCGACTCCGTGGCGATCTCCACGCCGAACGCGGCTAACAACCGATGTCGGATGAGATCGGCGTCAAGGCACACCCGATCGGTAGTACTGGCAGCCAGGACGTCGACCGACCGGCGAAGGGCCGTCCACCAGGACGCATCCAGCGAGACGTGCTCGCGCAGGGCGATATCAGACGCAAGTGGACCACCGGGGGCCAAGGTCATGAGCTCGGCCCGGACCTGGCGGCCTGCCTCCTCCCACTCTGTGACGGCGAGAACCTCCGGCCGGGCAACGCCCAGGACCGCGCTCGCGTCCATGTTGCCGCTCCAGGTCGGCCCGCCACCCCATCCAAGGCGTTCGGTGACTACTCGTAGCCATCGATCCGGGCCGCCGCCGGCCACGGTGACGCGTGATCCTGCCGTGCGTCCGCGCGACCCGATGACACACTCACCCGTGGTTTCGGCGTCGAACTCCGTCGCGCCGACCGCCACCAGGTCGACCAGCCAGCGGCGCCACTCAACGTCGTCCATCGGCATCCACCGTACCGGCGTGGTGGTCCCCGACCGCCGCCGGAAAGGCAAATCCATGCCGTACCGAGCGACACGGATTCGCGATGTAGTCCTGTTTCGCGGTCAGGTTCGCCGAATATCCGAGCGCGTTTCGGGATGCGCAGCCACGCGACCACCGGAGACCAGCACCGGGCACGCCAACGGCAT
>NZ_CAUVXO010000629.1:0-2101 GCF_963555865.1 Protofrankia sp. Cr1 | reverse complement strand
ACGAAAAACGAGCAGGGGGCACGCCAGCGGGCAGCCGGGAGACAGCCTCAGGTTGCTTACAGGTTTCAATCCCTCCAGAGATGATCACTGACTTCCCCCACGGACCAGCATGCCGTCAAAGTCACGTGTTTCAATCCCTCCAGGGATGATCACCGACCGGTGAAGGCCTCCGCGATCCGGTCGAGCCGGCTGAGTTTCAATCCCTCCAGGGATGATCACTGATCCTAGGCAACGTGGTCGACCAGAGGCCCGCGACCTTCGCGTTTCAATCCCTCCAGGGATGATCACTGACCGGGCGGCAGCCACCCGCCTCGCGCCCCAGGTCCCGTTTCAATCCCTCCAGGGATGATCACTGACGGTTGTCGGCCGGAGGGTGAAAGCGTTTTCGCGTGTTTCAATCCCTCCAGGGATGATCACTGACCAGGGCAGTGCCTCATGCCCGCACGGCTGCTCGCGTTTCAATCCCTCCAGGGATGATCACTGACCCTGTACCAGCAACGGGAACGGCGACCGTGAGAGCGGGTTTCAATCCCTCCAGGGATGATCACTGACCAAACGCCAGAGAGATTGCAGACAGGACCGGGTGACGCGTTTCAATCCCTCCAGGGATGATCACTGACAAGGCAATTCTTGCCAGCCTGGAAGCCGATGGGAATTTCAATCCCTCCAGGGATGATCACTGACCCGAAGATAAACTCGCAGGTCACAGGCGGTTTCCGGGGTCGATCCGAAGCCCGTTCTGCAGCGGTCCGGCGGTAGTGCAACGCCGCAGGTCAGAGCCATGATCCCCATCGTAGAGGATCGGGGTTCGGTTGCCCACCTCGGGACCCGACCCCTCACCGCCCATCAGAGACGTAGAACCCCCGTGAAATCGTCCGCCACGGACCCGAATCGTCGGCAGGTATCGCGAGACAGCACCGTCTGTAGGGCAATGGCATACAGTCCGTCGTTTAATCAGCTGCCTGACGGCCACCGACGAAGCGATGCCTCCACGCCCCGAATGGACCCGAGAGCGCGGGCGCCGGCGGGCAACCGGCAGGGCACCGCAGAGATCACAGGGATGGCGTGCCCGCCGCGTGCCCGTAGCGCCGCTTCCGCCCCACAGGCGCTCTGCGCGCCTGTGGGGCGGGTCGACTTGCCACCGGATTTCGTGGTCCTGCTGTGAGGATTGCGGGCACCCAGACGAGGCGGTTCCTCATCTCCCAGTGATCTAGATGCCTGTAGCCAACCGTGTAGCCCAGCCGGCGGACGTCCGCGAACGGTGGCGAACCTCGGCGGAACGAACGCGGAAGTCAACCGGCCTGTACGGACGTCCACAGACATTGGTGGACGAAGTGGACCGACTTTGCAAGGCAGGGGTTAGGGGTTCGATTCCCCTCGTCTCCACTCGCTCGATCATGCTGCTCGCCGACCGCCGTGCGCTCCGTTCCCGGTACGACGGGCATCGTTGCTGGTCGACCCAGGTGTCGTCACGGCCTCGGCGAAGCGGCCTGCCGTATGAAGAGCCTGATCTGGGTCTGCGGTCGCGCGTGGGCAGGCTATCGTCAACGGTTGTGGACGAGCCGCCGATGTTCGTGGGGTCTTCCGACATCGCCGCCGTCCTCGGGGTGACCCGCCAGGCTGTCGACCACCGGATGCGGACCGATCCCCGTGCGCCTGCTCCTGTTGCGGTGGTCAACCGGACTGCGACCTGGGGTGGGACCCGGGTCTGGCGGCGTTCCGACATCGACCGTTGGCTCGGCGGTGCCGACCCCGACCGTTGGACGGTGTAGCCCCGGGTCGACCCGATAAACGGCTGAGAATCATCCGCATGTGGGCCGCGATGACATGCCAGCACGGTTCCCGGACAACCGAACCGGGGGGAATCGAACCGCACCGGGAAGATTATTCAAGTTGTCAGGTGAGCAAACCTTGCTCGATACGGTGCTGCGTGGGATGAAGGTTTGTGGCCCTCTCGGAGTCGCCCGACGGGTGTAGTGTCTCGTGATTCCGCTAACTTTACTTCTTCCCGCCCGTTTTTCATCCCGGCCCACTGCTGGGACAGCTGAATGGCGACCCGCTCGGCGGTGCGGTCGTAGGGGATGCGGACGAGCACGACGAA
>NZ_CAUVXO010000628.1:0-2939 GCF_963555865.1 Protofrankia sp. Cr1 | reverse complement strand
ATGTACCCGGCGGCATGTACGGGGAGCCTGACCCACGGGGGAGCTTTGAGCGAGCGGTTGACCGACCAGGAGATCCGGGCGCTTGCGGGTGCGTTCGCGACGTCGTTGAGCGCCGTCCAGTTACTGGAACGCGCCGGACTGGACCGACTTGAACAGCCGTCCTGGGCGCCGGCGCAGGCTCCGCTGGCGTTCTGGGCGGAGGTGAACAACTTTCTCGACAGCGGAGGGTTACCAGAATGGTCGGCAGCGGATTCTCGTCGCCGCCGCGGAGCGCTACCCGGCGAATCCGGTGTTCGCGCGGGCACGGGCCTTCGCAGACACGTCGGGCTGGTTCACCGCACCCGACGATCTTCCGATGCCCTACACCGTGCTCGCTCTGGACGCCGTGCGGTTCAGTCAGCACGGCACCCTGGTCCAGCTTGCCTGGCGCCGGGGTCTGCGCGAGGTTGTCGATGAGGCCCTTGAGCGGACCGGCATCCCCGCCGACGCCGTCCGGTTGCAGGACCGGGGTGACGGCTTTCTCGGCGTGGTCGCCGCCGGCATCCCCAAGGCGAGGATCGCCGCGGACTTCGTCCGCGAGCTGCGGATCGCGCTACGGGCCTACAACCGGACCCGTAACGACACCGGTCGGGTCCGGCTGCGGGTGGCGTTGCACCACGGCGACGTGATCATCGATGACACCGGGTTCGCCGGTCAACCGACCGTTGTGGCGGCCCGGTTGGTGGACGCGCCACCGGTGCGTCAGGTGCTCCAGGACATACCGTCCGAGGATCTTGCGCTCATCGTCTCCGACGAGCTGTACGCCTCGACTGTTGCCGAGCGGCTTCGCGGGCTCGACCCAGGGGAGTTCCGCAAGGTCGAGGTCGAGGTTCCGAAGTTCTCCGGTACGGCCTGGGTGCAGGTGCAGGTGCAGGTGCCGGCCGCGGGTCCGAGCGCCGAGACCGAACGAGCCGGCGCGGTCACCGACGACACGCCGTCCGACGCGCCCGGCTGGGACTTCCTCATCTCCGCCGCCGAGCCGGACGAGGGTTGGGCTACCTGGATCGCCTGGGAGCTGGAGGCACATAAGTACCGGGTCCACATCGAAACCTGGGACGTACTGCCCGGTAGTCATGTTGTGGGGCGGCTCAACGACGCGATCGTGCATTCCAAGCGGACGCTGGTGGTGCTGTCGGCGAACTATCTGCAGGCCGCACAGGTGCAGGCTGAATGGCAGGCCGCCTGGCAGGCCGACCCCAACGGGATGCGACGGAAACTGATTCCGGTACGGGTGGCGGAATGCGAGCCCGACGGGCTGCTGCGCGGTATCGTTCATATTGACCTTGTCGGTCTTCCGCAGGAGGCCGCGGCAACCAGACTCGTCGAGCAGCTAAAAAGATCGGTCGCCGGTGGTTACCGGCCGTCCGACCCACCCCGGTTCCCCGGCCCGAAGGGGTGAGCCGGGAGAGGTGACAGGCCTTCGGGCCGGTCGCGGGAAGGCCATGGCCGGGTGGGTCTTTGTGCTGCTCGTCGATGGGCCTGCGACTCTGCCGAACGTCCCACCGGCTTCGGATACTGGATGCCATGCGTGTTCTGGTGTTCGGTGGTGGAGTGATCGGTACCCTACACGCCTGGGCGCTGTCAAGGGCCGGGCACGAGGTCAGCGTGCTGGTCCGCCCGCAGCAGGTGGACCGATGGGTCGACGGGCTCGACCTGAGCATCCTTGACGTCCGGGGCAGACGCCGCAGGGAGGTCACCGAGCGGTTCCGTCCCCGTATCGTCACCGAGCTTCGTCCGATGGACGGTGTCGAGCTGGTTGTGCTTGCCGTCCGGCACACCCAGACCCCGGACGTCCTGCCCGCGCTCGCGCGGAACCTGGGCTCGGCCACCGTGTTGTTCCTGAACCACAACTGGCGCGGCCTGGACTTCATCGATGCCTGTCTGGGTAAGGATCAGTATGTGCTGGGTGCTCCCCGGGCCGGTGGCAGCATCATCGACAACGTGTTGAACGGTGCCCTCGAAGGGGGGATCGTGCTCGGGGCGAGCACGGGTAATACGGCGATCGGTGGAACGATGACGGACCTCGCCGAGCAGAATGTGGGCCGTCTCGCCGCGCTCTTCGCGGAGGCCGGCTTTCGTCCGGAGATCCATCCCAACATGGAACACTGGTTGTGGGTGTATTTTGCCAGTACCACGGCCTGGATATGCGGCGGCGCCCGTGCTCGGGGCTTCGAGCGTTTCACGCGCAGCAACCGTGCCGTTTACGACGCACTGCACGCCGGGCGGGAGGCCATGCAGATCTGTGTCGCACGCGGGGCGGAGGTGCGTTTTGCGCAGGACGCCCGACCGTTCGTGCTGCCGCCGTCGACGGTGACGCCCGCCGTCCGGCTCATGCTCCGCGGGGAGCTGCCTCAGCGGATCTCGGTCAATCACGGGCGCTATGCGCCCGCGGAACGGTACGAGATCTATGACGACGTCATCCGGACGGGTGAACGGCTCGACATCCCCATGCCCTGTCTGCTGTCCTACCGCAACGACGTGGAACGGATGGTGGAACTGGCCCCCAGCCTGTGAGCGTATTCACGATAGAATTCACCACAGATTCTCACTCCCGGGACCGGTTGGCGATGACGGCCGCGACCGGCGGGATGATCGCAGCAATGAGCATCATTGCCAGGGCTGCGGGCACCGAGAAGAAGCGGACCACGCTGCCGGCGAGGACGAACAACGCCAGGCAGCAGGCCATCATCGCCAGATAACGGCGACGGGTCCGCCGCTGCGTCTCGCCGGTTGCGGGTTGCGGCGTCGCGGCACCGGTGGTCCGACCTGGCGGGCCCGGCTGGCGCGGAACGGTCGGCCAGATCGGGCCGGTGGCTGCGGCGGGGCCGGTAGGTGCTGCGGGTCCGGTAGGTCCGCCGGCTGATCGGGAGCGCAGCCGGCGGTCGTAGGCGCGGCGCCGC
>NZ_CAUVXO010000627.1:0-2948 GCF_963555865.1 Protofrankia sp. Cr1 | reverse complement strand
CCCACACCCGCAGGGCCGGACCGGCGCCGCCCGCTGCCAGCAGCGTGCCGTCCGGGCTGAGCGCCGCCGATACGCCAGGTCCCGCCGGGGCGTGCAGGGAGCTCAGCCGGCGGCCGGTGGCGACTTCGGAGACGCGGACGGTCCCGTCCGCACCACCGGACGCCAGCAGGGTGCCGTCCGGACTGAAGGCCACCGACCAGACCCGGGCGGAATGCCCGTGCCCGGCCAGGATTCCGTGCCGTTGGGTGGTCAGCCGCCACAGCCGCACGGAGTCATCGGCACCGCCGGAGGCGACCGTCGCGGCGTCCGGGCTGAAGACCACCGACCAGACGCCGCCGGCATGGCCCGGCAGCACGCCGGTCTGCTCGCCGGTGGTGACGTCCCACAGACGGATCAGTCGGAATCCACCCGTTGCCAGTTGCCTGCCGTCCGGGCTGAACGCCACCGACTCCACCCAGCCGGTGTGGCCCGCCATGGCGTGGCGGACCTTACCGGTGGCCGTGTCCCAGATCCGGACGATCTGATCCGCGCCACCGGACGCGAGCAGAGTGCCATCCGGACTGACCGCGACCGATCCGACCCCGCCGGCGTGGCCCTGCGCGGTGAGCTGCGCCTCGCCCGTGGCGGAGTTCCACAGGTGGATGGTCCCGTCGGCGGACCCCGAGGCCACCACGGTGCCGTCCGGGCTGAACGCCACCGAACGCACCTCGCCGGCACCGGCGTCGATGCGCCGGACGATCCGCGCGTCATCGGCGAGGGCATCCCACAGGTGGATGGTCCCGTCGGCGGACCCCGAGGCCACCACGGTGCCGTCCGGGCTGAACGCCACCGAACGCACCTCGCTCACGTGCCCGGTCAGGGTGCGCACCACCCGGCCGGCCCAGGGTTCGATCATCGCGATGACCGGGCCCCACGCGGCGGCGAGCAGCGTTGCGGACGGGCTGAACACGACCGCCCGGATCTGTGCCCCGGGTGGCCTGACCACCACCCGTACCGGGTCGCGGCCGGCGACGGCGACCTCGGCGAGCTCGGGTCTGGCCAGTGTCGACGCGTCGATCTCGGTACCCAGTAGAGCGGCCCGGTGCCACCTGCTCCGCTCGAGCGCGGCGCCGTGCATGACGACCTTGATCAGGCGTGCACCGGTGAGATCTGCACCGCAGAGATCAGCCCGGTTCAGGATGACGGAATGCAGCACTGCGCCGACCAGCCGGGCACCGGTCAGGCTCGCGCCGGTCAGATCGGCGTCGTGGAGCCGCACGCCGGTCAGGTCGGCACCGGAGAGGTCCGCGAACCGCAGGTCGAGGCCGGAGAGCTCGTCGTCCTTGCCGCGCAGGTCCTGCCCGGCCAAGCGGACCCGGATGCTGCGGATCTGCAGCCGCCGGGTGACCGCCAGCGCGTTGGCCCTGGCGGTGTCGGCCGCGGCCGGGTCCTCGTAGACCGTCCGGGCCCAGTTCTCGGCTTCGGTCCGGCCGGCCGCGCCGCAGAGAAAGTCGGCCATCAGCGCTGACATGTCGCGGCTCGCGAGCAGACCGGTCACCGGTTCACCGTCGTGCAGCAGCCGGGCGATTTCCAGCGCGACCAGATATTCCATCACCGACGAGTGGACGAACCCGAACCGGTCCTCGTCGCCGCGGACCAGCAGGCTGCCCGCGCCGATCTCGTGTACCGCCTGTGCCGGGTCGAGCCGGCCGTGGGCCATGTCGGCCAGGGCCAGCCGGGCGGTCTCCTCCAACCGGCTGAGGTCCATGTCCCGCTCGGCGCCACGCCACAGCTGCAGGGCGAGCGCGGTCACCGCCCGGCGGATCTGGTCGACGCCCAGCCCGGGTACGGCACCCAGCGTCGGACGCCGCCGGTTCACCTCGAAACGCAGCCACCGCGCGATCAGATTCTCGTACAGGTCCGCGGAGCTGATTCCGCCCCCGGCGGCCCGCACCGCGCGCAGTTCGTCCTCGTCCAGGTCCGCGATGAAGGACAGCATGCGGGGGTTGCGGGAAAGCCCGAGGAGATCTTTGATGTCACGGATCAGCTCGAGGCGACGGTCGGCGGCGCTGGTATCCCCGCCGTAGAGACGGCTGAGGAAGTCGCGGATCTGGTTGTCCGCGAAATCGCCGAGCTCGACCAGCCTGCTGCCCGCGACCAGGTGGACTTCGTCGCCGAGGGTGGTGCGCCACTGGGTGTCCGAGGCGAAATGCTGGGTCCGGCTGCTCAGCACGACCTTGGCTCGCCCGGTCACCGCGGTGAGAATCGTCCGCAGGTGTTCGGCGGCCCGATCGTAGGTGACCTGTATCGCCAGCTCGTCGAAGCCGTCGAACAGCAACACCAGCTGCCCGCGTGCCAGCATCCGGCGCACCGCGCGGATGTCGATGGACTCCTCGCCGGCCACCGCCAGATGCTGGGCCAACAGCGCGTCCAGGCTGTGGTTCTTCTCCAGTGCCCGCAGTTCGATGAATACCGGTACCAGATTCGGCAGGATTCTCGGGAGCCGACGGGCAAGCTCCCGTAACAGGAACGTCTTGCCGTGACCGAAGTTTCCCAGCACGAGGATCAGCCGGGCCGACTCGGCGTCCAGCCAGTCCACCACCGCGTCGAAGACGTTGTCGTCCGGGTCGGGGGAGCCGGCCTGGTCCAGCCGGACATAGCGTTGCGGCACGTACAGCGACGGCCGGTAGCGAACGTCGTTCTCCAGCCGGCGGCCTGGCGGCGCAGGTATCGGCGCGGATCCCACAGCTGCTGGAACTCGGGCACGCTGCGGACCAGGACGCCACGGCGTCGGGCCCGCCGTACCAGCGCCGCGTCGGTGACCTCCCCGCCGTGGACCAGCTCGGACTCGACCTCGGGATCACGTTCCTCATACGGTTCGTGTACCCGTTCGACAAACTGGTCGAAGGTCGCTCCGTCCAGGCCGGCCGGCGCGATCCCGACCGGCCACCGCCGCACGAATCCCGACT
>NZ_CAUVXO010000626.1:0-2952 GCF_963555865.1 Protofrankia sp. Cr1 | reverse complement strand
ACTGAACACCCTTGTTGATGTTACTTTTGCGATTACGCCTATTTTCCGATCTTGGAAGCGACTGTCGGCAGGCCCTATGCCCTGTACGTGCATGGCGGGAGCGACACGACGGGCGCGGTTCGTTCGCTGTCGTGCCGGGCCTGGATCGGTTAGCCCGAATTACCTGACGGGTGGCATCTCGTACCAGGGGGACCATTCGGACCAGGCCTCCCAGTTCGGCGAACCGTCGTCCTTGAGCCAGTTCCACGCGTGGTAAACATCCCCGCCGGATCCCAGCGCGAAGATTTCCTGATGACGGTCGGAGTGAGTGCCGGCGGCGATCGCTGTCAGCATATTGGCCGTACTCCCCGGTGTGGAAGCCGCCTTCGCAGGTGCGGGGGCGGGCATGTCCGTCCAGTCCGACCAGCCTGCTTCCCTCCAGTACCACCGGTGCCGTAGCCGGCCGGCAGCGCTGATCGCGAACACCTCGAGGTGGCCATCCGTCAGCGAGGAGACCGCCAGGTCCGTGGCGCGCATCCCAAGACCGGCAAGCTGGTGCCAGTCGGACCAGTGCGGGCCGGGTAGCCACCACCGGTGCCACACTTCGCCGTCCACAATGGCAAACAGCTCTTGGTAGGCGCGCGAATGTGAACCCACGGCGATCGTGCTCACCGCTCTGCCCGCTGGCCCGGGCATGTCATGCCAGACGGACCAGCCGGGCTCTCGACTCCACCAGCGGTGGTGAAGTTGCCCTGCCCGGTCGAGAGCGAAGATCTCCCATGCGCCTGGAGAGTGTGAGGAGAACGCCAGGTCTCTGATCGTCAGGTCGAGCGGGGGCATGGTGTGCCACTCGCTCCAGCCATGGTCCCACCACCGGTGGTGGACCGCGCCGCCGATGGCGACGGCGACCTCCTGGTGGCCGTCGTCGTGGAACCCGGCGGCGACCGCGCTGGCCTCGCCGCCGGGCCGCCACATGTTCTCCCACGCGGACCAGCCCGGGCCGTGGGTGTACCAGCGGTGCCAGAGCTTTCCAGCTTCGTCGAGTATGAAGACCTCGATGTGGTCACCCGTGATCGACGAGCACGCGATCGGCGCGCCGAACCGGCTCGGCTCCTCGTCTCGGTCGATGGCGCTGGCTGTTGGTCGGCGGTCACCGGAACCTTGGAGGGAGCGCAGCGTCCCCGCGAGCGACGTAGCGGTCGGCCTGTCGGCGGGGTTCTTGGCGAGCAGAGCCAACATGAGGTCGTTCAGCCGATCGTCGATGCTCGGGTTCCGGGTGCGAGGCGGCGCTGGGTCCACATCGAGGTGCTGGCGCATCAGTGCATGGTTCGAGCCGGTGAAAGGGCGACTGCTTGTCAGCATCTCGTAGAGGATGACCCCGACCGCGTAGAGGTCCGTGGCGGACTCGGCCCGCATGCCCAGCCACACTTCGGGCGCGATGTAAGACGGAGTGCCCATAACGCTCGCCAGAGGGGTCAGGGAAGACGGCACGGTGGAGTCCCGCGCGAGCCCGAAGTCGCAGACCTTCAGCCGGTCGACCGGCACGACGAACAGGTTTGCGGGCTTGAGGTCACGGTGCACGATCCCGCGCTCGTGGACGGCCGCGAGCGCCTCGGCAAGCTGTAGCGCCAGAGCCACCACCCGTCGTCCCGGAAGCCCTTCCGGGTGCCGGGCCAGCTTCTTCCCGAGATCCTCGCCGGTCAGCAGTTCCATGACGATGAACATGTGACCGTCGTGCACGCCCGCGTCGTGCACCGTCAGGATGGTCTCGTGCTGCAGACAGGCCGTGAGGAGCGCCTCGCGGCGGAACCGCTCCAGCAGCTCCGAATGCAGTTGCTCGTCGCGGATCAGCTTGACCGCGACCGTCCGGCCCAGGTTCAGGTCAACAGCCTGCCAGACCTGTCCCATCCCGCCATGCCCCAGCGGTTTGTCAAGGCGGTACCTGCCAGACAGCGCCGTCCCAGCCCGCATCCGAAACCAGCCCCCATTGGACCAAACCTGCTCATGGATACCGGGCAGCGTACGCGCGTCGAATCGGGCAGACACGCCGTCGCTTGTCCCTACGGGCGGTAGACGTCGCGGCGGTGATCGATGTCGAGGACGTGTATCTCCCGGCGATCGTCTATGACCCGGTAGCGCACGCGGTATTCGCCGCGTCGTGCCCGCCAGAGTCCTTCGAACGGCTTGCGTAGCGGGGCGCCGACCACCCGAGGGCGTTCCAGCAGGGGACCTGAGATGAACTCCCACGCCGCGAAGGCCGCTGCCTCCGGCAACTTCTGATTTAGAGCCCTGCGGGCACCGGGCGAGACAACGAGTCGGTATGGCGGCGGTGCGGGGGGTTCGGGCGTGTCAGCCATCGCCCTGCTCGCGACGTCGTCGCATGATCGCCGCCATCTCGTCGCCGCTCGTAACCTCGCCAGCGGCGATGGCCTCGTCGGCTTCTCGGATTCGGGTCATCGCCCGTGGATCGGAGAGCAGCTCGAGGGTGGCCTCCAACGACTCCAGGTCCTTGGCTGAGAGGAGTACGACGTACTCGCGGCCGTTGCGGGTGATATGGACCCGTTCGTGGGTGCGATCGACCTCATCGGCGATCTCGGACAGCCGAACTTTGACGTCGGACAGTGGCAGCGTCTGCATAGACCATGATTCTAGTCCACGAAGGTCTGTCTGTCAGGTGCCTCGCTCCCTGGCGGGCCAGGGATGGCCAGCGGGCGGATTTGACGCGACCGGCGCGTGCCTTCCAGCCGGGTCGCCGGGTCGCCGGGTCGAGCGCAGAGACCTACGGATGGTAGACGTCTCGCCGATGCCGGCTGGAGTGGATCTCTACCAGGTGCTTGGCCTCGTCGATCCGGTAGATGACGCGGTAGGTCCCGCAGCGCGCCGATGGGACTCCACGCCCCGGTTACCCAGCCACCCAGGGCCGGGCACGAGCGATGGGTTCAGGACGGGTGCGTCGATCGGCCGATCAGGCCG
>NZ_CAUVXO010000625.1:0-2952 GCF_963555865.1 Protofrankia sp. Cr1 | reverse complement strand
CCGTGCTCCCGGGCGTAGGACGCGAGGTGTTCAAGGAGCAGCGTGCCGACGCCGCGGCCCTGCTGGGCCTCCTCCACGGCGAAGGCCACCTCGGCGCCGGTCGGGTCGTCGAGCCGTTCGTACCCGGCGACCCCGACGATCCGGCCGCCGATCAGGGCGGCGAGAGCGGCGTGATCCGGCGCCGGCGCACGCACAAGATGATCGACATACCACGTCCCCGCTGCCCGGCCGGCGGTGAAGAACCGCAGATAGGCGGCGCGCGGCGACAGACCCTCGTGCAGCGCCCGCAGTGCGGCCTCGTCGTCTCCGGTAACGGGACGCAGATGGACGATCCCACCGTCGCGCAGGACCGCGTCGCATTCACTCCACACGTCCGAACCTCTTCCCATCGGTAGCCCGGCTCCCCCCGGCACACAGCTCCTGAGAATGCAGCGGACGGCCCATGCCAGACAGGTCCCGACCACCTGTGGGTGCAGGGACCTCGGTCACCCCGTCCCGGACCACCTGGCACCTCCACGGTCCCCAGTGACACGGGACGAACGGCCCACGTGCCCAGGCATGGTGGCACTCTTCGGTGCGCACCCGATCCTGTCACTGTCAGTGTCGAATTCCACGGACGTCGAATTCCGCGGACGGGAGGCCATGACGACGCCGCGCGCAACCTCGTGCACTGACCGACATCACCCGCCGACATGGCTGGCCACGCGTTCCGGCACGAACGTCGGAGGGAACGCGTACTGGTTGAACCGCTGCGTGGCCGAACGGCCACGAGTAGCTGAGCAAGGAGCGGGCATGAAGGACATCGTTGTAGGGATGGATCTTTCCGAGGACGCGGGGACCGCGCTGCGCTGGGCCGTCGACGAGGCACGGCTACACGGGGCCGGGGTGCGCGCGGTATTCGCATGGTCCGCCGACCGGTGCCCGAAAGAGGTACGGGAACATGCCGCATCGTCACGGGCCGAACACATCGAGGCCGCGGCAGAGGAGCTGCTGCACGCGGGGATCGAGCGGGTCCTCGACGCCACGGAACGGAAGATCGTCACTGAGAGCGTGGTGACCGCCGACCCCGTAGACGCCCTGCTCGACGCCGTGCCGGCCGCGGGGATGCTCGTGGTCGGGGCGCGGGGCGCCGGACGCCTGCGCCGCGCCGTCATCGGTTCCGTCAGCGACGCCTGCCTTCACCTGGCACCGGGCACAGTGGTGGTTGTCCGCCGGGCCCGGTCCAAGCCGGCGGGCGAATCGGGCGTAACCGGACGGGACGCGCGGCCGGTACTGGTCGGAGTGGACGGCTCAGAAAACTCGATCAAGGCATTGCGATGGGCCGCACAGGAAGCGGCCCTACGCGGCGTGACACTGCGGGTACGTCACGCCTGGATGCCGATGCCGATGATCTACGCTGGCTATATCACCGCTGTCGAGGGGTCGGCCATGGAGGAGGCAGCCCAAGCCGTGCTCGACGAGACCCTGAAGACCCTGCCGGACCTGGAGGATCTGACCCTCGACGCCGGAATCATGATCTGTAGTCCGGGAACCGGCCTGATCCACGATGCGGCCGACGCCCAGCTGCTCGTCGTCGGCGCCCGCGGTCACGAGGGATTCGCCGAGCTGCTTCTCGGTTCGACGGGCCACCGGTGCGCACATCACGCTCCATGCCCGGTCGCGGTCATCCACGGTGATACGACGGCGTAACCCCGGTCCTGGGAATGACGCGGTACAGGACCGCACTACCGCGGCACTGGCCGCACCGCCATCACCGCGGCACTGGCCGCACCGCTGCTACCGGAGGATGTTCATGCACGTCACCAGTACAGCCATGCGGGTCCCGACCGGGAGCGGAGATCGCGGCGATGCGGCGGGGCCCGCGACGCTCGTGGAGACCCACACCTCGGTCGTGGTCTTTCTCGGCGATCGCGCGTACAAGGTGAAGAAAGCCGTGGACCTCGGGTTCCTCGACTTCTCGACCCGCGAGGCCCGGCTGGCGGCATGTCAGGCCGAGGTCGAGCTGAACCGGCGCCTCGCCCCGGACGTCTACCTCGGGGTCGCCGACGTGACAGGACCCGACAGCCAGCTATGTGACCACATGGTGGTGATGCGGCGGATGCCCGCGAATCGGCGCCTGGCTACCATGGTTGCCCGCGGCGACGATGTGAGCGGATATCTGCGTGCGCTGGCGCGCCAGTTGGCGGCCTTCCACAGCCGGTGCGAGACCTCCCCGGAGATCGCCGAGGCAGGCAGCCCGGCGACCATAAGCGGGCTCTGGGAAGAAGGACTCGCCGGGCTCGCGCCGTTTCAGGGGACGCTTCTCGACGCGCACAGCGTGGACGAGATCGGCCGCATGGCTCTGCGGTACCTGACCGGACGTGCACCGCTGCTCGCCCGGCGCCAACATGACGGACGGGTGCGGGACGGGCACGGGGACCTGCTGGCCGGCGACATCTTCTGCCTCGACGACGGACCTCGTGTGCTCGACTGCCTGGAGTTCGACCGGCGGCTGCGGATCGGCGACGTCCTCGCCGACGTCGCCTTCCTGGCGATGGACCTGGAAAGGCTCGGCGCGCCCGAGCTGGCGACCACCTTCCTGGCCTGGTACCGCGAGTTCTCCGCGGAGACGCACCCGGCCTCGTTGGCAGACCTGTACATCGCCTACCGTGCCTTCGTCCGCTGCAAGGTCGCCTGCCTGCGCCACGCCCAGGGCAGCCGTGAGGCCGCGAACGAAGCCCGCGCGCTCGCCCACCTCGCCCTCGAGCACCTGCGCCGCGGCCGGGTGCGCCTTGTGCTGGTCGGCGGGCTGCCCGCGTCCGGAAAGTCGACACTGGCATCCCGGCTGGTCGACGACACCGACGGATCGGTCCTGCTGCGCTCGGACGTCGTCCGCAAGGAACTGGCGGGAATACCTGCCGATCAGTCCGCCACTGCGCCCGTCGGGGCGGGAATTTACACGCGTGCCCACAC
>NZ_CAUVXO010000624.1:0-2954 GCF_963555865.1 Protofrankia sp. Cr1 | reverse complement strand
CCCGTGGCGGGCGCGGTGCGCCAGCGACGTCCACACCTTTTGACCGTTGACGATCCAGTGCTCACCGTCGGGCTCGGCTCGGGTGGCCAGGGCGGCCACATCGCTGCCGGCGCCGGGCTCGCTGAACAGCTGGCACCAGATCTCCTGCGCCGTCCAGATCGGACGCAGGTGCCGGCGCTGGTCGGGCCGACCGAACGTGGCGATGACCGGCGCGCACATGCCGATACCGATCGGGTTGCGCAGCCAGTCCGGCCGCCGTCCGGCCGTGTCCAGCTCCACGTCGATCACGTCCTGGAGTTTGGGTCGCAGGCCGAGACCACCGTCGCCGGGTGCGTGGGCCACCCATGCGAGGCCCGCGTCGAACAGCGCGGCGAGGAACGCCTGCTCGTCGCTGCCGACGTGATCGGCAAGCACCTGCCGGGTGAGCTGGCGAACCTGCTCCGCCTCGCCATCCAAGGTCACGGGTGTCTCCTTGTCCTGTTGGCCGTCAAGTCTGGGTTATCACAGTCCGGCCCGGCCTGCGGATTTCCTCCAAACCGACCGGGACCGGGCCTCGCGTTCAGCCCGCCACACCAGCCGTGTGCCCCATCCCCGACGGCGGGCGACCGCTGCGACGTACAGTGACATCAGTTCCATCACGTCGGCATCTTTATGATCATGCAAAGCGACGAAGGCCGACACATCGAGGGCGATCGCATGGTCGAAACCGAGCCCGATAACGAAATCGATGCGGGTACCGACGAGCCGCTCCAACGCCGGGCCGTCAGCATCGCGAACCCGCCGCAGGCCGGGTAGGAGCTCCTTGCGCATCGCCACATGTTCGATCCCGGCCTCCATGAAGCGTCCACCGATGGGCAGGTAGCCGCCTGCGGCGTAGAAACCTTCGGCCGTCACCTGGGCATGCAGCTCCACCGCGGGCAGGCCTCGTTCTGACGCGCGGTGTTCGAGCGCGACGGTGACGGCCCGCCCGAGACCGCGCCCGCGCAGCTCGGCGCGAACGGCGACCCGTCCGATCACTCCGCTCGGCTCGGCCGGACCTTCGCCGAGATGGGGATCGGCACCCCGGCGGTCGTCAGGCGAAGCCGACCCGTGGCCCGGGTCGAGCAGCCGGGCCGTCGCCAGGGCTCGGCCGGCGTCGTCGACGACGATCGCGTGGTCGGCGTCGTTGTCCCGCCCGTCTTCCTCAAGGTCCGGCGGCACGGCCTGTTCGATCACGAACACGTCACGGCGAAGTTCGAGAGCCGCACGCGGCGGTGGACCCGGTACGACCAGGACGTCGGCGGGCGTCAGCACAGCGCGGCCAGAGCTGGACGGCGAGCGACGAGCCGGACCCTCATAAGACGGAGTGTAAGAGCGGACGGTGACGATAGGGCCGAAAGTGGCCATATACTGACGTCGAGTGCACGTCGCGCACACCTGGTGGGGGGACTGCGGTGAGGCGAACTCGTGGGGAACGGTCGACCCGCCGGCGGTTGCCGGCGCGGTTCGCAGCGTCCCGGGCACGCGGTTCCGTGGCGGTGTCGCTGGCTCTTCTGCTCGCCGGCGGATCAGCCGTCCTCGTGCTGGGGCAGAGCGCGGGTTCGGCGGTGCTGCGGCTGGATGATGTCGGCGCATGGCTGGCCAGCGGTGCCCGGGGAATCGTCTCGCATATCAACGGGCCGTCTGGGCGGGCGGACGCCAGCGTGACCATCAACGGCACGAAGGGACATCACCTCACCGTCGCGCAGGACGGATCCAGCGTGCTGGTCACCGACACCGACACCGGGCGGGTCAGCCGAATCGACCCGGCCGGGCTGGCCGTAACCGTGCAGCAGAATTTCGGGGCTGGCGTGACTGTTGTCGCGGGCGCGGGCCAGGCGTATGTCATCGACAAGCCCGCCGGACGGGTCAGCCGGATCGACCCGACAACGTTGGATGTGCTGGGCGCGCCGGTCGCCTTCGGTTCCCCGATCGACAGCGCCGGGTTGACCGCCGATGGCACACTCTGGGTGATGCTGCCTGTACAGGGGCAGCTGGTTCCGGTCCGTCAGGGCATCGCGGGGGTGACCGTCCCCGTTGGCCGGCCCGGTGACCAACTGTCGTTGACGATCGCGGACGGGGTGCCGGTCGCGGTCGACGCGACCGCCCCGGCCCTGGTACCCGTGCGCGACGGCCGCCCAGCACCGGAACTGCGGCTGCCTCCTCCCGCCGGGTCGGGGCGGAAGCTGCTGGTGGCACCGGCCGTTGACGGCCAGCTGCTACCGATCATCGTCGACACAACGACCACGATGCTGCTCGCGGACCTCACCGCGGGCACGGTACGGACGGTCGAGCTCGGCTCCCAGGATCCGTCCGGACAGCTCGGCGCGCCGGTCGTGGCCGGCGGCCGGGTGTACGTGCCCGACAGTGGCAAGGGACGGCTGCTGGTCTACGCGACCGGCCCGGGCCGGTTCGAAGCGCCGATCACCGTCACGTCCGGGACAGCGGAGCTCACCGTGTTCGTCCGAAACGGGACCGTCTGGGCGAACGATCAGAGCGGCTCCCACGCGGTCATGGTCAGACCGGACGGTTCCACCCAGCAGGTCGAGAAGTACACCCCCGACGTCGCCGGGAGTGCGTCCACTACCCCGCCCCGGGCGCTGCCCAGGCAGGTGGTCGTACCGCCGAGCCAGGCCCCCCGGTCCCAGCCCGCGATCCCCGTCCCACCCCAGCGGGACACCCCCCGGGTACCGGTGACGGGACCATCGCCCAGCCCGAGCCGTCCCGACATCCAACCGCCGGCCGACCCGACGACCCCATCGCAAACACCGACACCGTCCCTGACACCGACCCCCACGCCGTCGCCAACACCGTCCCCGACACCGACTCCCCCACCCGGGAAGCCGGTCGTGTCCGTAGCGCTGGTGGGCAACGGCCCGAAGACCACGGCAACAGTGACCACGGCTGCCACCGGCGGGCTGACCAGCACGGTCACT
>NZ_CAUVXO010000623.1:2957-3734 GCF_963555865.1 Protofrankia sp. Cr1 | reverse complement strand
TGCTCGTCGGTGTCACGGTCCACGACGCCCGGGTGTCCTACGGCCGCACGCAGCTGCTCATCCAGCCGCTGTCCGGACGCGGGCACCGCTGGGTCGACGCCGACATGCTCCAGGACGTGACGGACTGACCCCGCCTGGAGAAGATACGGGCGACCTGTGCCCGGGATTCGGATCGGTGCCATCGGCCGCAGGTAACGTCAAACCGGAAAGCTCGCCGACGTGTCGAGTTGGGACAACGCCATTGTCGAATCAGCCCACTGGGGTGCGACGCACCGACTGGAGGACAACCGAACGGTGCCACAACAGCGATCAACACCGTCAGACTGCACGTCCAAGTCGCCGGCCGGCGTCGCACTTCCGATCATCGACCGCAATCGGTGCGAAGGTAAGGAGGACTGCGTCGTCGTCTGCCCCTACGATGTGTTCGAGGTGCGCAAGCTGACCGAACAGGAACGCGAGGGCATGTCCCTGCTGGGCTCGTTGAAATACTTGGCGCACGGCCGGCGCCAGGCCGTCGTGGCCAAGCCGATGGACTGTCATGCGTGCGGCCTGTGCGTGCAGGCCTGCCCCGAGAAGGCGATCACCCTTCGCCGGAACGAGCACGACGGGCAAATGAGTTGAACGCGCCCGAGGTTCCCCTCGGCGGAGCCTTGCGTCCGACCTGGTCAAAGCGCGGCCCCGACGGTGGGTGGCGCCTGTCAACCCCCGCTCGCGCACAGGCCGGGACACCCGATTCCGGTTGATCGGCCGCGGCGGTTGTCCCAGGGCCTCGTTCAT
>NZ_CAUVXO010000623.1:1453-2343 GCF_963555865.1 Protofrankia sp. Cr1 | reverse complement strand
GTAGAAGCTGTTCCACAGCACTGCAGGTCAGGACGAGGCGGGGCTTGACCAGCAACCGAACGGTCAGTGGCGCTGTGCGTGATCTCCTATCGACACTACCACAACTCGATCTATAGCAGATGCCATACTTGATGCTATGGCTTCGACATCTATGCAGCTTGACAGCGGGCTACGCGATGAACTGGCGGAGATCGCCGAGCGGGACTTCCACGGCGTGCCGCTGGGCGAGGCAGTCCGGCGTCTGGTCAAGGAATACAAGATCAACCGCATCATGCGGCGGTACGAGGAGCTACGCGCCGACGCCGAGGAATGGGCCAGCTACCAGGCCGAGGCGCGGCTGACCGACGATGCGGCCGGCGACGGCCTGCCGGATACTCGCGAAGAGTACCCGGAGTACAACCGGTGAGCCGGGCGCTGAGGCTCGCGCCCTGGCAGGTGTGGCTGGTGGACTTCGGCCAGCCGATCGGGCACGAGCAGGGCGGCCCGCGTCCGGCCGTGGTGGTCGGCTCGGCGACGCACTGCCGGTTTCCGATCGACATGGCCCTCGTGGTGCCCCTGACCGCGCGGGACCGGGGCCTGGACCATCACGTGCGCATCGACTCGCCCGAGTCCGGCCTGTACCGGCCGAGCTGGGCACGCACCGAGGAGATCACGGCGGTATCCACCCAGCGGTTCACCCGGTCCGCACCGCTGGGCATCGCGTCGGCCACCGAAATCGCCAAACTGGACGAGTGGCTACGCGAGATGGTCGCCTTCTGCTGACCCGCCGCACCTAACTACCGCGCCGTGCCGGTGAAGGTCGGTGAAGGTCGGTGAAGGTCGGTGAAGGTCGGTGAAGGTCCCGGATAGCACGGCGGCGTCCAGCGCGCCAGCGGGAATGGCGGGAATAA
>NZ_CAUVXO010000623.1:0-1288 GCF_963555865.1 Protofrankia sp. Cr1 | reverse complement strand
GGCAGCGAACTCTTCCAGCAGGCGGGGGAAGTCCAGACGGCCGTCGGGCAGCGCGAAGGAGCGGGGGCGGGGCACGTTGTCGGTGTAGTCAAGCAGGCCGTCGGCGAGGACCCGGGCGATGACCTCCCGGTAGATGGGGTTGGCGACCTCGACGGGGGAAGTCTGGGTGATCAGGCCGAGGTCGCGGGCGTAGAGGACGTCATCGCTGAACGGCTCGAACACGGTGACGGTCCCGGCCAGCACCGGTTCCATGACCCGGCGAACCCGGGGCTCGGTGAGCTTGTCCGCCAACGAGTCCAGGTGGGTGGCCCGGGCGAGGATAAGCCGTTCCTTCGCCTGTTCCACATGGTCGACGGTGATCGGTGTGGACGTCGGGATCTGTATCTTGTCGACGATCTCGTAGGCGAGGGCATTGACCAGCCACGGTTGTCCGGCGGTCAGATGGAACGCCCGTTCCATCGCCTCTGGCGTGAATGTCTGCCCCGTCTCAGCCGTATGCTGGCCGTACAGCTCCCGTACCTCGTCAAGGGTGAAGTCCCCCAGCCGGAGCGATTCGACCTTGATGTTGAACGGGCTGGATGTTCCCAATCGAGACGGATCACCACCCGAAGCGACTTTATAGTCACGGACGTCGCGTAGACCGCACAACGCGACCGAGGCGGGGAAGTTGTCGGGCCGGCCTCGGTAGCCACTGCGTAGCTGACTAAGCACACTGATCAGTGTCCGGCCTTGCAGCGCGTCGATCTCGTCGAAGAACAGCACCAACGGCCGCGGGCACGCCTGCGCCCACGCCCGCAGCGCCATGCCAAGCTGCGTGCCCTCCGACACCGCCGGCCACGGAGGTGGGCGTAGCCCGGCCGGGAGCGAGTCCTCGGCCGCCGCGCGGATCTCGTCGAGGATGGCGCGGGTGGCTGCACCGATGTCGTCCCCCCAGGCCCGTCCGGCTTCGCAGGAGAACAACAGGGCCGCATGCCGGCCGCTGGCGGTCAGCTCGGACGCGAGCGCCTGCAGAGCGGTTGTCTTCCCGGTCTGTCGTGGCGCGTGCACCACGAAATAGCTCTTGCGCGCTACCAGACGGGGAACCTCGGGCAGCCGAACCGACGCGGGGATCATGTAATGATCGCTGGACACGCACGGACCGGCCGTGTTGAACCAGCGCGTCATCGCCCACCTCCTCTGCGGCCACGGGCACGGGCCGATCACCGCTACTGTACGGACCGCGAGTCCACCTGCCGCCGGAACTGTGTGCACGGTCGGTGACCGTTCCTCGGGAGACTGCCGTACTGCC
>NZ_CAUVXO010000622.1:2388-3136 GCF_963555865.1 Protofrankia sp. Cr1 | reverse complement strand
CCGTGTCAGCCCGACCGGACCTGGCGTAGCACGAACGCAATACACCCCCTGTCTGCCGTGTTCTGTGGATCACGGCAGACAGTCAGGCAAGCAGGAACGAGGTCAGTCCGCGGGGAGAATGACCACCCGGCGCTGGGGGTCCTCCCCTTCGGACTCACTGACCACACCGTCGATCGTCGCTATGAGGTCGTGGACGACCTTGCGTTCGAACGGCGTCATCGGCTTCAACTTCTCCGGCCGACCACCGGTCTTCACCCGCGCGGCGACTGCCGCGGCAAGCTCCCGCAGCTCGGCACGCCGCCGGGCACGGTGACCACCGACGTCCAACATCAGCCGGCTGCGAACGCCGGTCTTCTGAAGTACCGCGAGCCGGGTGAGCTCCTGCAACGCCTCCAGCGTCTCCCCTCGGGTACCCACGAGCAGGTCCAGGCCGTCCCCGACGACGGCCACGACGGCTCGCTCTCCCTCCACATCGAGGTCGAGGTCGCCGTCCATGTCGACGATGTCGAGCAGAGCCTCCAGATAGTCCGCTGCGATCTCGCCTTCCTGCTCCAGATCGGCGATGCGGCGCCGGCCGTTCGTCGGCGTGTCAGCGGCCATGGACGGGCCGCCGACCGCGGCAACCGCGACGATGTCGGCGGCCAGGTCAGGTGCCGAACCGGTCATCAGAACAGCTCCTTCGAGGATGGACATCTGCTGTCGGGGATCTGGCGGGCACGCCTGCGACGGGCACGACTGTGACGGCTAC
>NZ_CAUVXO010000622.1:0-2212 GCF_963555865.1 Protofrankia sp. Cr1 | reverse complement strand
CCTCCGGATGGGCGTCGCGCTCCAGCCGGCACCCCGGGTGTACCTGCCGCCCGGGTCTTGGGCTCGCCTTCGGATGCCGTCCTGTTGTCCTGGACTGCGCCGTTTTCCGGTACTGGAGCCGGAGCCGGCTGGACCTTGCCGGCCGCACTACCGCCAGTCCCGTTACCAGTTACCAGCCACGTTGTCGCCAGCCCAGTTACCAACCGTGTTGCCGCCAGTCCCGTTACCGGCCATGGTGCCGCCAGTCCCGTTGCCGGACGCAGCGCCGGACCCGTTTCCCGCCGCCGGCCGCGCCTTACTGCCGGGATTGCCAGGCGAACGGGTCCCGGGCGGAGCCTTGCCGGTGGACTTGTTCACGGCCTTACTGACGGCGGTCGCGGACGAATCCGTGGTCGGAGCATCCACGGCGGGCTTGGAACGGCTCTTGGCCTTCGCCGCGGGCCGAGCGCCGGGCACCGGCCGGGCACCGGGTGCGGGCCGCGCCGGCGGCTCAAGGGTCTTGCCCTTCGCAGCGCTACCAGCCTCCACCCGGGCCCCGGGTACGCGTCCGGTCGCGGTCTGTGCCAGCACCGGCGGCATCCTCTTGATGACGAAGAACTGCTGGCCCATACTCCACAGGTTGGTGGTGAGCCAGTAGAGCAGGACGGCGATCGGGAAGCGGAAACCGAACACCGCCAGCATGATCGGCGAGCCGTAGAGCAGCACCTTCTGCACCATGGCCTGCTGCGAGTCCGTTGTCCCGGTGCGCGCCATGATCTGCTTCTGGGTCAGGAACGTGGTCATGCCCATGAGCAGGATCAGGACGACGGCAAAAATCTTGACGTTCGTCCCGTCGGCGCGGACGAACTCCAGGAAACTCGACGACGAGGTGAAGGACGTCGACAGCGAGACGCCGAGCAGTTTGGCCTCGGCGATCTGCTGCACCTGGTGAGCGGTCAACCCCACTCGCGCCACCCATTCCAGCCCGTTCTTCCCCTCAACGGGTTGGAGGTGGCTGAAGACGTGGAACAGCGCGATGAACAACGGGATCTGCAGCACGATCGGCAGACAGCCCAGCAGCGGGTTGCCGTGCTCCTTCTGCAACGCCATGATCTCGGCGTTCATCTTCTGCTTGTTGCCCGTGCTTCTCCCGGATCTCCTTGATCTTGGGTTGCATCAGCTGCATCGTCCGCTGCGACTTCACCTGCCTGACGAACAGGGGAAAGATCAGAATGCGGACACAGATCACCAGCAGGACGACAGAAAACGACCACGCGAAGAAGCTGCCCTGACCGAAGATCAGCCCGAAGCCACCGTGGAAGAAGACGATCGCGTGTGCCGCGAGATGGTAGAGGGGATTCAACACTGGCCTGTCTCCTTAGTGCTCCAGGGACTGCGGCCTCCGGGCGCGCGATCCGACGATCGTCGCGCGCCCTTTGGCCATCAAGACCCTCGTGCCACGGCTGACCCTCGTGCCACGGCGGGACGCGGTCGGCTTGTGCGGGTGCTTGGGGTCACGCGTCGGAACCGGGTCACGCGTCGGAACCGGGTCATAACCTCCGGCCGACAACGGCTGGCAGCGCAGCAGCCGGCGGGCAGCCAGCAGGCCACCCCGGACCCCGCCGTAACGGCGCACCGCCTCAAGCCCATACGCGCTACAGGACGGCTCGAAGCGGCAGACGCCGGCGCTGCGCACGGACCAGGCGGCCCGATAGAGTCCGATCATGGTACGCAGCGCCCACGCGAGGGGACTGCGCACCATGCCGCCGGGGCCACGACACAGCCTCGGCGCGGCCCTCGCGGCGACGTGGCTTGCCACAGTCAGGTCGAACACTGCGAGTAGACCGACTGTAAGCAGAACGCAGTCACCGATGCTCATCGACGATGCCGGTCGAGGGTTTTGGCAATCCCGTCGCCCAGCCTGGACCCGTTACCGGACCGGCCACGGGATGATCTCTCACGCAACGCCCGGTCGAGGGCGCGCCCCAGCTCATCTGAAGATGCGGTGGCACTGTCCGGTAAGGCACGAACGATCATCAACGTCCCAGCCGGAACGTGATCGAGTCGGGCACGTACCTGCTCACGCAGTCTCCGGCGGACCCGGTTGCGGACGACGGCATTGCCTACCTTGCGGCTCACGACAAACCCCACGCGTGGCGGAGGCAGGGCGGTCGCTGCGTCGGCGTCGTCCACGGGGTCGCTGCCTTCAGGCTTGTTGTCCACAGTCAGGCTG
>NZ_CAUVXO010000621.1:1241-3578 GCF_963555865.1 Protofrankia sp. Cr1 | reverse complement strand
ACAACTGGCGGCGCGTCTCGGCCTCGCTGGTCTGCAACAAACCGGCCACCTGAGCCGCACTCAGACGGCGGTCATGGAGAAGTTCTGTGACGACCTGGAGATCCGACAACCTCAACGGATGGCCGGCGCTATCCTGCTCCAGAACATACCGCGTCAGTGCAAGATCCGCCGGGCCGCCGGGAAGTACAGCCACCACACCTGAATCGGTCGTCCGGCCGTAGTCAGGAGGGCTGTGGCCGAAACGCAACTGCTCCTCAAAGATCCGATTGATGCCGCGGCCGGTACGCTCGACGATACCCGCCCGCTTGAACGCATCGGTAAGTAGCGGATTACGCGGATGCGGCGGGGCGACGAGCAGATTATCCAACCGGACGCCAGAAGGGAAACCACCCGGATTGGAAATCTCAAGCTGGTCATCTTTCCACTGAACATGAACAGCACCACGCGCGGTATAATCACGGTGGATCAATGCATTGGCGAGCGCCTCACGGAACGCCACCGCCGAGTAGGTCGGGACTGCGACGCGGAGCAATCCAAACTGGATCTCCTCCTCGGTGTTACGTGCGTTGAAGCGAGCCAGCATCTCCTCGGCCAAACGAAACAACGGCCACCGGAAGAAGTCGTTGACCTCCACGGCAAGACCGCGTAGGACCTGGAAAGCCGCTTCGTGCGTAGGAAGGAAACGGCGTAATGCGTCCTCCCGACCGAACAACAGGAGCGCCCCAGCGAGCACGCTGACAGTATCCCCGTCACTCCGCACAACACCGAGAGCCTTGGCGATGTCAAGATCCGACAGTCTTGCAAGCACAGCGTCGCCACGTCCATGCGACTCCGCCACAAGCCGACGCAACCGGTCGAACTCCAACGCCTCAAGATCGCCCCATCCGACCTGCGGGATGGGCAGCGCGCCGTAGTCCGCCGCACCCCGGTCGATCTCGTACGCCAACATCTCATGTGCGTGAATAGACCCCCGGCCGGGTCCGCACACCCTTGACCCGCAGCCCCTTGCGGAACCCACCCCCTGCCCGGAGATCAACGAGGAACATGTCCCGTGCACGCAGGAACCGCTCACGCTGGGCAGGGGTCAGCTGGCGGTACATGTCCAGGAACCGTATGGTCCGCTCGAACGTGGGCACAACCGGCCCAGTACCCGTCTGCTCACGACCTGCTCACTCACGGAGCGGAAGTAACGGTCAGGCCGTGCGAGGATACTCGATCAGGTCGCCAACGACGGCAGCCCGCAAGTCGGCGTCGAAGTCCTCGACGCTGTCGTACAACTCGGTATAACCGGCGTCGGCTTCCGCCAATGCATCGTCGAGTGCTACCTGCGAAGCAGGCGAAAGATCGACAAACTCAACGCCAACCAGGGCGGCCGGCACCTCGTAGTTCATCCTGGCCTCCCCCGGCGTCCCGTCCCCCGGGCACGGGGGAGGATCTTCCGGCAACTTCCCGCGAGCTGCACTATTGTCAGCCACCTCGACAGGCGTGAAGAAGACCCTCAGCCCACCGAAGCACGCAGCATAGCTTTTGAATCATCAAACGACCTGGAGATGACGAGATCCCAGTCGACCGCGAAGGCCGTCACGATAACCGGCCTACGGGATTCCATAGGGGCCAGCCGGATGCCGGACGGGACGATCCTTACCTTCCGTCACTGGCGCCCAAAGCGGTGCCGTACTGCAGTTGTACTGCAACGGGGACGGACGTCCACGGACATTGATGGACAAGCCGCTCTTTCCTCTTAATCTGCGAGTTCGGGGTTCAAGTCCCTGGCGGCGCACCCACACTCCACATGCTTGCTGAGCAGCGGGCAGCATCGTTGCGGTTTGTTACGGGCTGCCGCTTTGTTCGGTGACGGCTGTCGATGTCAGGCGACGATGTAGCTCGAGTCGTCGAACTCGGCCGTGACCTTCAACCGTCCGCCAAGTGCCTCGACGTAGGCGCGCAGGACTGACACCGACACCACGTCCAGCTTTCCGCGTTCCACGTCGGAGATGCGAGGGCCGGATACACCCATGGTTTCGGCGACCTCACGTTGAGTCAGAGCACGGCTGCGTCGGACCTCGGCCAGCCGGTAGGCGTGGATCTCGTCGTCGAGGCGGCGCTGCCCGGCCTCGCGGTCGGCATCGGTCCGTACCGGATAGCCGGCGGCGACACGTGCCTGCTCGGCCTGGCGTTTGACGTCGTCCCATCGCATCGTTGTCATCGGTAGTCCCTCCTCTCGATCTCGGCAAGGTGAAGGTCATAGCGTTCATCCGCTCCTCTCGACCCGCCTCTCCCGACGCTCCCGGCTGCTCCGCAACCAACCAGACGCGAATGGGCAGACGGTGACCTGTG
>NZ_CAUVXO010000621.1:0-633 GCF_963555865.1 Protofrankia sp. Cr1 | reverse complement strand
CCGGCAGCGCCTCAGGCGATCTGGCGAAGGTCGTTGCCGTAGTCGAAAATGATCCGCATGCGGGCACCCAGCGCCCGGGCGTACCGGCTCAGCGTCGCGACCTCGTTGACGTCGAGGTCACCGTTCTCGATCTGGCTCACCCGCCCCGGTGAGACGCCCATCAGCTCGGCTACCTGACGCTGGGTCAGCCCCAGCCGCTTGCGCTCCTCGCCAAGGTGGAAGGCACTGATCCAGGACTCAGTGCGCGCCCGCTCGGCGGCAAGCGCCTCATCGTCGCCGTCGTGCAGCTCGGCACGAATGTCATCCCAGTCATGGAACTCGGTCATGAGCCCTCCCGCCGCTTCCTCTCAAAGGCCAGCCACCTGTCATACGCGACCTCTGCTAAGGGGATCGCAGTCGTGTACCACCGTGACCAGTCGCGGGCCTTGTTGCCGGCGACCAGCAACACGGCCTGTGACCAGGGGTCGAAAACGAAGATCACCCGGATCGCGATGTCGCGGCCCGACCTCGGCCGCAGCTCCTTGAGATTCTTGATCGTCGATCCTTGCAGCGTGTCGACGAGCGGACGCCCGAGCCCAGGCCCGATCTCGACGAGCATGTCGATCGCCGCGTTGACCGACCGATAGGTGTCCA
>NZ_CAUVXO010000620.1:2416-3122 GCF_963555865.1 Protofrankia sp. Cr1 | reverse complement strand
GCGGTGGACGCGGCCGTGACCCGTTGGGGCCGTCTCGATGGCATGTTCAACAACGCGGGCATCGTCGGCGCCGTCGGACCGCTGGAGCAGACGCCGGTGCAGGAGTGGGACTTCACCATCGCCGTCCTGCTGCGGTCGGTGTTCCTGGGGATGAAGCACGCCGCGCGGGTGATGAAGCCCGCCGGGCGGGGGGCGATCGTCAGCACGTCCAGCGTCGCCGGTGTCATGGGCGGCCTGGGGCCGCACGCCTACGCCGCCGCGAAGACGGCGGTGGTCGGGCTGACCCGCAACGCCGCCGCCGAACTGGGCGCGTACGGCATCCGGGTGAACGCGATCGCTCCCGGTCGGGTCGCGACTCCCCTGGTCGCCACCCTCCACACCCTGGGTTCGGGCGAGGAGACGCCTGATCCCGACCAGCTCGCTTCGACCCGCGAGACTCTCGCGCAGAAGTCTCCGCTGGCCGGCCGGGCCTGCCTGCCCGAGGACATCGCCGCCGCCGCGGTCTGGCTGCTCGGGGAGGAGTCCGGGTACATCAGCGGCCAGACGATCGCCGTCGACGGCGGCCTGACCACCGGCAGCCCGCCGGCGGCGCAGGCGGGCTCCCACCGGTTCGCCCAGCACGTTCCCCTGATTCGAGAAGCCGGAAGGCGAGGACTGTGACCGCGATGTCGCCACCGGCTCCCTCGGCGGTCATGACCCGAGCGTT
>NZ_CAUVXO010000620.1:0-2274 GCF_963555865.1 Protofrankia sp. Cr1 | reverse complement strand
GGAGGTCGGGATCGTCGTCGCCGACCTGGCCGGTATGGTCCGCTTCTACACCGAGGCGCTGGGATGTAGTGAGGTACGCCGTTCCGATGTCCCGGCCGAGCTCAACGCACAGCTGGGCCTGGGCGGGGCGACCACGGTGGTCTGGCTACGCACGCCGTGGGGAGAACGGATCAAGCTGGTGCGTCCCACCGCCGACACGGCTGCGGTCACCCCCGCCGTGCCGATCGCCACCCGCCGCGGCCTTGCCTACCTGACCTTGTACGTCACCGACGCCGCAGCGGTCGCCGAGCGGATGCGCCACGGGGGAGCGAGCCCGCGCTCGGACCCGGCGCTGGTCGAGGCGAGCGGGCGGCGGATCGCCTTCTGGGCCGATCCCGAGGGTAACGTCATCGAGCTGGTCGAGGATCTTCGGCAGGCCTGATGAGCCCGGCCTGATGAGCCCGGCCGGGTGAGCCCGGCTGCGCGGGTCGGGCACACTTCCCGGACTTTCTGTTGACAACACATAGTTAGTGCCATGTAATGGCCGTCACATCAATGACGGCCACCACATGGATGTCCGTACTGGCGCCTGGCGTCAGGGGAGAAGGGACGCGTCGTGCAGAGCTGGGTCGCAGACTGGGAGCGCAGCCCGCGGCTGCCGCATTACACCAGGGCAAACGCGGGCGAGACGCTGCCCGAGCCCGCGAGCCCGCTGGGCTGGACGCTCGCCTATGTGCACGTGCTGCGGGCCTGGCGGCAGGGCTTCATCGACATCGGCGTCTACCGCGAGGATGAGCTGTCGATCGACCGGCCCGAGATCGCGGGGCTCTTCGGGAGCTACTTCTACCTGAACCTGTCCCACATGAGGCTGTTCTCCCTGCGCCTGGGCATGCCGGTGGAGCAGACCGACCTGGCCTTCGTCGGCCAGCGCCCCGACATCCCTGCCTACGTTTCCCATCCCGACCATGTGGACGCCGAGCGCTCGGCGGCTGCCGGCGCCTCGGTGCAACGGTTGCTCGCGGTCACGGAGTTCACCGATGCCGTGGCGGACCGCGAGCGTGTGCGGGCGATGCGCCGTGACCGGCCCGACCTTACGGCCCTGTCCGACGCCGAGCTGGTCGCCCGGGCCCGGGCGCTGCTCGACGAGAGCGAGAAGAGCATTTTCTACCGGCACCTGGTCTCCACCCTCCCGGCGAGCTTCGGGCCCGGCATTCTCGGACCGCTGTGCGAAAGCGTGGGCCGCGGTGGCGATCTGCTCGATCTGATCAGCGGCATCGGCGACATCGACTCCGCCTCGCCGGCGGTGGGGTTGTGGAACCTGTCGCGCATCGTGGTGGGGTCCGGCGAGCTGGCCGCGTTGTTCGACAAGGGCTCGGCCACGGTGGCCGCCGCGCTGGACACCGATGCCACCGGCGACGTCGGTGCGTTCCGCGATGCCTTCGCCGCGTTCCTCGGCGACTACGGTGATCGCGGTCCCAACGAGTGGGACATCCACTCCCTGCCGTGGGAGGTGGACCTGACCGCGGCGCTCACCCTGGTCGACCGGCTCCGCAACAGCCCGGACTCGCACTCGCCGGCGGTGCGGCACGAGGCACTCGCCGCCCGCCGGACACAGACCGCGGCGGAGATCCGCACGGTGCTCGCCGACAACGCGCAGGCGCTGGCCACGTTCGACGTGGGCATGCAGGCCGTCGACGTCTGGATGCCCGCGCGGGAACGCACCAAGGCCAACTGTGTCGCCGCTCTGCACGAGATCCGGATGACAATCCGTGAGCTCGGTCGCCGCGGTGTCGTGGCCGGCCGTTTCGGTCGGCCCGAGGACGTCATGATGCTGCTCGCCGATGAGCTCGACGCCTACCTCGCCGACCCGGCCCGGTTCACCGAGGTCATCGCACAGCGGCTGGTCGAATACGGCGAGCTCGCCGAGCTGGAGCCGCCGTTCTTCGTCGCGCAGGACCCCGACATCGAGCGTTGGCCGCGCCGGGACCGGGAGCGTCCGGAGCCGGCGATCGTGGGGGATGTGTTCACCGGCGTCGGAGGCAGCCACGGGACCTATACCGGACGCGTTCGGGTGGTCACCGATCTGGCCGAGTGTGACGCTCTCGAACCCGGCGAGGTCCTCGTCTCCCCGATCACGGACGCGGCGTGGACGCCGCTGTTCCTCGTGGCCGGCGCGGCCGTGGTGGACGTGGGTGGGCTCAACAGCCACGCGGTCGTGGTCTGCCGGGAGCTCGGCATCCCGTGTGTCATCTCGGTGGGGGACGGCACGTCGCGGCTGCGCGACGGTGTTGAAGT
>NZ_CAUVXO010000619.1:0-2981 GCF_963555865.1 Protofrankia sp. Cr1 | reverse complement strand
TCGAAGACGAACTCGGCACCACGGCCACCGGTTGCGGAGAGTACCCTCTCCACGACGTTCTCCTCCTCGACGGCGATCACCTCGGCCGCGCCTGCCTTGAGCAACCGCTCCTTCTTGGCGCTCGTGCGGGTCGTGACGATCGGAACGGCGCCGACACGGTTTGCCACCTGGATGGCGGCAAGCCCCACACTGCTGGAGGCCGCGGTGAGGACGACGGTGTCACCGGCCCGCATGCCGCCGATCTCCACCAAGGCCCCGTACGCGGTCACATAGGGCATCCACACCGCCGCACCCACAACCGCGTCCACGCCCTCCGGACGCTGCAGCACCGCTGAGGCGGGAACGATGGCCCGCTCGGCGTAGACGCCGTAGTCGTTCTGTGAGAAGGCGGGTACGACACTGACCGCCTGACCGATCTCGAAGCCGGCAACGCCGGCGCCGACGGCCTCGACAACACCCGCGGCCTCATAACCCAGCCGGGCGGGAAACTCCTTGACCGGCTCGATGTAGTAGCCACTCCGGAACATCACCTCGGCCCGGTTGAGGCCGATCGCGTCCACCCGGACACGCAGCTCGCCCGGCCCGGGCTCGCCGACCTCCACGTCCTCCAGCCTCAGTACCTCCGGGCCACCGACGTCGTGGAACCGCACTGTCCTGGCCATCATGGATCGCCTTTCCGAACACGGGGATGGGGGGCCGGCGCGTGCGCCGCGGCGGCCGTCCCTAGTGAAGCCCATAAGTTCGACAGTTGTCAAACTTTGATGGTCACCAAACTTTGATCCGGCTCGTATGATAGGGAAGGCAGCAGAAGGAGGCGCTGGTTGATGGCCGTCGCACGATCCAGCGGGCAGGAGCGCGTCCCACCCCACCCCGACGTGCAGGCGATCACTCTTCAGAAGGTTCTCGAGGCTCTGGTGGACCCGGTGCGCCGCAGCATCGTCTGCCAGCTGTACGCCGCGTCCGGTGACATCAACTGCGGCGCATTCGACCTTCCGGTGGAGAAGTCCACGGCCACCCACCACTTCCGCGTGCTGCGCGAGGCCGGGCTCATCCGCCAGTACTACGTGGGCACCTCTCGGATGAACGCCCTGCGACACGTCGAGATCGACACGGTTTTCCCAGGCTTGCTCGGCGTGCTCGTGACCGCCGGCGACGGAAGCCGCCCAGCGGGGCCCGGCCCGGCTACCCCGGGACCGGACACGCAGACAGGGCTGTGAGGCCGGGAGGCCTCGGTGTTGAGTTGTTTGGTTGTTTTTGAAGATCAAATTTGATCAAAACGGAGTCGTCAACACCGTTGACTATCAACGGGTGCGGTCAATCGCTCGTCCTGGCTGGTGCTTTCGCTCCCCGGCCTGCGGGGGTACCATCACACACGGCTCAATATTCGGGATGACCGTCTCATAATATGAGACCCTTGATGAGAGGTCTCTGTGGTGGATGCCGCGAACGTCTACACGCATGGACATCACGTGTCGGTGCTGAGCGCACACCGGTGGCGCACCGCCGAGAACTCGGCGGCCTACCTACTCCCCTGGCTGGTGCCAGGCATGACAGTGCTCGACGTCGGCGCCGGGCCCGGCACGATCACCGCGGACCTCGCGGCCCGCGTCGCTCCGGGACGGGTGACGGCGCTCGAGGTCAGCGAGGAGGTCCTGGACCTCGCGCGGGCCGAGGCCGCCGCCCGCGGCCAGGACACCATCGACTTCATCGTCGGGGACGTCAACGCGCTCAACCTGCCGAACGACAGCGTCGACGTCGTGCACGCTCACCAGGTCCTCCAGCATGTGGCCGACCCGGTGGGCGCCCTGCGGGAGATGCGCCGGGTCTGCCGGCCCGGCGGGATAGTCGCCGCCCGCGACGGCGACTGCGCGGCGTTCGCCTGGTACCCGCGGCTCCCGGAGTTGGACGAGTGGCTCGCCCTGTTCCAGCAGGCAACCCGCGCCAACGGGGGCGAGCCCGACGCCGGCCGCCACCTGCTGTCCTGGGCCCGCGCCGCCGGCTTCACCGACGTGACGGCGACGGCCAGCACCTGGTGCTTCGCGACCCCGGCGGACCGGGCCTGGTGGGGCGGGATGTGGGCCGAACGCATCGTGGCCTCGGCCGTAGCCGACCAGCTGCTGACATCGGGCCTCGCCCTCGACGACGACCTCGCCCGGATGTCGAGCGCCTGGCGTACCTGGGCTGGCCTCCCCCGACGGCTGGTTCGCCGTCCTCCACGGCGAGATCCTCTGTAGGCGGCTCGTGACCTGACATCCGCGTCGAGACGGCTACGTCGCACGTGCCGCGACTACGGCGGCTGTGATGTGGGCGTCGGCGGTCGCCTTGTCGACCCCGAGGCTGGCGAGCACGCCTGTGCCGTCTTCGAGTTCCAACAGTGCGAGCAGGATGTGCTCGGTCCCGACGACGTTGTCGCCCATCCGTAGGGCCTGCCGGAACGTCAGTTCCAGCGCCTTGCGCGCCCCCGAGTCGTACGGGATGAGGTCGGGAACCTGGTCGGCTGCCTGCGGCAGGGTCGCGGTGACGGCTTGGCGGATGGTGTCCAGTGGTACGCCTTGGGCGACGATCGACTCCGCGGCGAGTGCATCGGGCTCGCTCAGAAGGCCCAGCACCAGGTGCGCGGGGCGAATCTCGTCGTTGCCGGCCTCCCGGGCTTCGTTCTGCGCGGCCATCACGACATTCCTCGCCGCTGTGGTGAATCGACCGAATCCCTGGCTGGGGTCGAGGGCCGACCCTTCCCCGGGACCCTTCGGAACGAAACGCTTCTGAGCGGCCTGCTTGGTCACCCCCATGCTCCTGCCGATCTCCGTCCAAGACGCGCCCGAGCGTCGTGCCTGGTCCACGAAGTGGCCGATGAGATGGTCAGCCACGTCGCCGAGATGATCCGCGGCGATGACCGCGCCGGAAAGCTGTTCGAGGACGTCGGAGTGCACCTTCTTGATGGCCTCGATCAGGTCGTCAAGCCGGACTGGATTCGTCATACG
>NZ_CAUVXO010000618.1:1204-3401 GCF_963555865.1 Protofrankia sp. Cr1 | reverse complement strand
GTACGCGCTGGCCGCCCGCGGTAGCGATGGACCGGGGCACGGCCGCCCTGGTATGTCCGTCAGCTATGGACATCCAGCAACTGCGCTGTTTCGTGGCGGTCGCGGAAGAGCTGCATTTCGGGCGCGCAGCCGACCGGCTGCACCTCACTGCCTCGCCGCTGAGCCGACGCATCCGCGAGTTGGAGCGGGAGCTGGGTGAGGAGCTCTTCGTGCGCGGCTATCACCAGGTCAGGCTGACGCGTTCGGGGCGGGATCTTCTAGAGCCCGCAGCCGACGTCGTGCGGCGCTTCGATGCCCTGCGGGCCCAGCGGCCGGACCGGACCGCCCGGCCGGCGCGCGACATCGGTGCGGCACCGGTGCTGACGCCGAGCGTCGTGGATCTCGTGCTCGGCACCTTCACACGGCTCTATCCCGACATCGAGCTACCGATCACGCTCGAACGGTCGGCCGTGCTGATGGACATGTTGTGCGCACGGAAGATCGATCTCGCGATCGTGCACCTCCCGGTGACCGACCCGGGCCTGCGCGGGCTGGAGCTGGCCCGGTATCGCTACGCGGTGGCTACACGCAGCGATGACGAACTGGCGAGCCGACGCCGGCTGCGGCTGGCCGACCTGACCGATCGGGAGATGCTGATGCCATCGTCGAAGCTGCAACCGCTCGCCATGAAAAACCTGCGTGATTTCCTCGTCCGGGCCGGAATCAGGAACCTGAACGAACTGCCACACGCCGACTCGATTCACCTCGCGGCCCGGGTGATCCGTACGCGGAGCATCACGCTGGTCGCCGCGGACCCGGACAATCCCAGCACGCGTAACTTCGCCGGACCCGACTTCGCGCTTGTCCCACTCGACGAGCCGGATCTTCATTTCGCCGCCGGAGTCGCGTGGCGGGCCGACGACGAGTCCGCCGACCCCATACTCGCCCGCGTGATAGAGACCCTGCGCACCGGCCGGGGCGTGACGCCGCTCGTCATATAAGGGTCTGTTGCGGTACGAGCGCCCGGCAACAGGGATGTGGATCAAGGAGTGTGTCCCAGCCGTATTGCCACATATTGGACACGTAACGTATCATCATCAGGATCGCATGGCCATGCTGAGCGGCCGTCTGGTAACGGAAGGAGACCCACCATGGTCACCGTCCACGATGTCGCCGCCTACATACTCCAGCAGCGGGCACCGATGTCCGCGATGAAGCTCCAGAAGCTCGTCTACTACTCCCAGGCATGGTCGCTGGTGTGGGACGATGCACCCCTGTTCCCCGAGCGGATCCAGGCCTGGGCGAACGGTCCCGTCGTGTACGAACTGTTCGACGCCCACCGCGGCCGCTACACCGTCCAGCACCCGTGGGAACGGGGTAACCCAGAGACGCTGACGGACGACCAGCGGGAGACGATCGACGAGGTGCTCCGCGCCTACGCCGACTTCAGCGCCCGCCAGCTCAGCGTCCTGTCTCACTCGGAGCGGCCGTGGATCGAAGCCCGTCGGGGCCTGGCCCCGTTAGATCGCGGCGCACAGGTCATCGACCCCACCGTGATGATCGATTATTACGGTTCGCTTGCGGACGATGATGAAAACGCCGAGCCGGTACAGGGCTCGGTGGTGCTCGAAGACTGATGGGCAGAAAGCAGAAGAAGACGCCAGAGATCGCGATCCCTGCCCGGAAACAGGGGATACCGAAGCGTGCATCCCGGGTGCCGGGCGCAGTCTGTCGGGCCGGTTCCGTCGCCGGCGCTTCCAGGTGTGGCATCCAGAAGAGGTCATCTCGGGGACGACGGAAGATTTGAGGCAGGGTCTCAGCCTTCGGCTTCACTCAAGGTCGTCGCGTAGCAGGTCCATGAGGAGCCCGTCGTGGAAGCGGCCGTCTGGTCCGCGTTCGTAGCGGCGCATGATGCCGACCGGACGAAAGCCGACCTTCTCGTAGCAGCGGATGGCCCGGGTGTTGGTGGCCGCCGGGTCGATCGTGAGCCGATGATGCCCCCGCTGTTCGCACAGGAAACGGGCCACGAGTCTGACCGCCGTCGTCCCCACGCCACGGTCCTGGAACCGGCTGCTGAGGTAGATGTCGATGCCCGCGTGGCGGTACTGCGGGTCGTTCTCCTCGCAGTACTGGATGCCGCCGGCGACCTGGCCGTCCACCTCGATCACCAGCAGGACGGTGCCGTTGGTGCCGAGCAGGTCAGCTGTCACCTCGTCGG
>NZ_CAUVXO010000618.1:0-785 GCF_963555865.1 Protofrankia sp. Cr1 | reverse complement strand
CCGGCGCCGGTTGCCCCCACCAGCGCGCCACCGACTCTTCGGTGAGGATCGCACCCAACGCGGCGACGTCGGTGGGGCGGCCAGGACGGACCGTGACATCGCCACCAGCAAGCAGCGGACGCGTTTCCACAGCCTTCCCTCCGATCCGAGGCCCTCTCAAAGGTGATACCACTCAAAACTCCACGGTGACGCCGCACCGGACGGCGTCGTCCACTGGAACAGGCTTCGCTGGAATGGCTGCCACATCGACTGCCCGTGGTCAGCGTCGTCGGCTCCGTCGGTGACCACGGGCGCACCCGGCACCCGGGTTACGCTGATCGTCGCAGGGTAACTCCGATGAGCAGCCGGTGAGCAACGGGGGCGGTTGTGGACGAGCCACAGGGACCGGGGCGGTGACCCAGGTGAGCGCCGCCCAGCCCGTGGACGGTGTCCAGCCCGTGGACGGTGCCTTGCGTGCCTGGGCGGTCGCGCATGCCCGCACCGTGGGCCGCACGGGTGATCCGTCGGGGATACCGCCCCAGCTGGACGGTGCGCGGCCGGCCGGGCCGGGTCCGCGGTGGGACGAGCCGTGGGGGCCGGGTGAGGTCGTGGTCACCGAACCACCGGCCACCCTGACCGGCCACACCGGAGAGATCAACTCGGTGGGGTGGGCGGCCGGCCCCGACGGCCGGCTGCTACTCGCCTCGGGCAGCGACGACGCCACGGTGCGGGTCTGGGATCCGCGCACCGGCCACCTCCTGCACACCCTGACCGGTCACACCGGCGCGGTCTGGTCGGTGGGGTGG
>NZ_CAUVXO010000617.1:0-2984 GCF_963555865.1 Protofrankia sp. Cr1 | reverse complement strand
AGCCGGTGTGGGGGACTGTGGTGGCGCGGGCCGGCGCATGCTGTTGATCAGGAGCATGTCCTCGGGTGCGAGATGCTCCCGGTCGTCGAGGTCGAGCAGATTGTGGATGTCGGTGCCGTAGACCGCGGCGAGCACGACGAGGAGCCGCGGGGTGAGGCGCCGACGGGCCGGGAACGGCCAGTTCTCCAGCTCCGACAGCCACGGGGCGCTCATCGAGGCGGCGCCATCCGCGTCCAGGCCGATATGGGCGATATGGGCGTTGATGTGGCCGGCTGCCTGCTGCTGGGTCCAGCCGTGCGCCACCCGGTGCGCGGCGCGAGGCCGCAGCCGGTAGCGACGCGCGAACTCGACGGCGATCTCGTCGTGCGCCATTCCCACCGCGCGCATCCGGGCGCGCAACTCCTCCTGCTCGACCCGCTGGCTGGTCTTGCCCATGCCGAGGTGCCCCTCCCTGAGCGTGGACGGCGATCGGCCTGGGGCTCTCGGCCACCGACCGAACCATCGCAACCGTAGTCGTCCGCTCACGGCCAGAACAGAGGGGGCGAGTTGATCGAAGTGGCTGCATCGTCGGTCATGCCTGACAGGACGTGGAATGCCGCCGGCCATGGCGCTCGCCGGGACGAACAGGGCCGCAGGATGCTGCTGTCTCTGCGGCACCGTCCAGGCGACACGCGCGATCGCGTCCCTGCGGACTCGCCGAACGAATCGGCATGATCACGCTGGATAAGGGCGAGCAGGCGGCAGTGTTCTCGCAGGTCATCGACCTCGTGGGGGGCCGAAGAAAACGTTCGTGGTGGGGGGAATGACTCGCCTCCTGGGATCGGCCATCGTGGTGACGCACCGAACACACCATTAACGTGATCTTGTTGGTTGCGTGAGCCGCGACGCCCGGAGGGAAGCAGAATGACCACTCTCCCGTCGCCGGTCGGCCCGGCCCGCGCGAGAGCAACGACGCCGTCGGGGAAGTCTCGGGGCCGCCCGACCTGTGGCGGTCCGCACGTATCGGGAGAGGACACCGTGATGAGCATCGGGACCATAGGCGGCAGCGAGAGCCTCCGTCACGAGATGGTCGACCGGTTCGTGGCCGATCAGGCCGCGGAGGGCTGCTCGTCGCGGCCGGAGGTGGTGGCGGCGATGCGGACCGTTCCCCGTGAGCTGTTCACACCGGGCGTGACGCCGGAGCGCGCGTATGAGAACGACGTGGTCTCCTTCAAGCGACATGGTACGGAGAACATCAGCACGGTGTCGGCGCCGTTCGTGATCGCGCGGATGCTTGGTCAGGCGACGGACGCGCTCGACGGGCTCGATGGCCGGCACGTGCTGGAACTAGGGAGCGGTGGCTATAACGCGGCCCTGCTGCGGGAGCTGGTCGGCCCGTCAGGGTCGGTGACAACCGTCGACATTGACTCCGAGGTGACCGACCGGGCGACCGCCTGTCTGTCGGCGGCGGGCTACCACGGCGTGACCGTGGTATGCGCGGACGGCGAATACCCGATCGCGCCGGCCCGCCGCTTCGACTTGATCATTGTCACGGTTGGTGCGTGGGACATCCCACCGGCGTGGCCCGATCAGCTCACCGATGATGGCGTGCTGGTGCTGCCGCTGCGCACGTTCGGGATGACCCGGTCGTGGGCGTTGCGGCGCCGCGAGGGCTGCCTGGTCAGCGTGAGCCAGCGGTTGTGCGGGTTCGTCTCGATGCAAGGCGCCGGCGCCCATGAGGTGCGCTACGTCGACATCGCGGACGGTGTTCATCTGCGGCTGGATGAGGGCCAGCCCGTCGACCCGGCTGCGGTCGCTGATCTCCTCACGACGCCGCGCGAGCAGGTGTGGGCCAGGGTGAGCCTGCCGCCCCGCACCGACCTGTCCGACCTCGATCTGTGGCTGGCGACCCGGCTTCGACGCGAGGTGGAGCAGTTCGTGGTGCTCTCCGCGCAGGAGGAGGCCGTCAAGGCCGGCATCGTCACGCCCTCGTGGCGGTTCGCCGTCCCGGCCACCCTCGACGGCGGCACGCTGGCCTACCGGTCGGCCCTCCGCTGGACTGACCGGCTTTTTGATCTCGGCGCGTGTGCTCACGGGACCGCGGCGGTCGCGGCGGCCGAGCGGATGGTCGAGCGCATGCGGGCGTGGGTGGACGCGGGCTGCCCGCCGCCGAGGCTGCACGTGCTTCCCGCGCATACCCCCGACGGCGACTTGCCGGACGGGGCTGTCCTGGACAAGCGGCACAGCCGCCTTGTCCTGACCTTCATCCCCGATGAGGAGAACGGAGCCCCCTGATGGAGTCCACGGAGAACGACGGGTACGAGCTGGATCTCCGCCTGGTCGACGCCGGACCCGCCGCCGACGGATACGCCACCAGCACCGACGACAACTGCGGCTCAGGCAACACGAAATCAGACGCCTGCTCGGGCGGCAGCGGCGGCTGAACCGCGCAGTCCGCGGGCCCGACCGCTGGCGGCCGGGCCCGCCGTCCCTCTCGGCCAGCTCCGGAACGGAGCGGAGACATGTTTGACGCGACGGGCGCGGCGTTGATCAGGGCCGCCTCCTATCCCCGAGATCTGACGCTGCCCGCATGGCCCGACCTAACCACGGAGCAGCCCGACGAGTGGCTGGAGTGGCTGCGAAAGGCGTGGGCGCGGCCGGCGTTCGCGGTCGCGGTTGGGCAGGCCGCGCCCGACCTGGCCGTCCAGATGGCCCGCGCCCTGGCCCACGAGCCGATGGAAACGCGCCGGCTACGGCGTTTGGTGGAGGCGACGGTCCGCTACCTGCTGAGATGGACGACCCGCGCTACTCCGTTCGGCCGGTTCGCCGGGGTAGCTCCGGTCGAGTTCGGCCCGCGCGCGGCGGTCCGCTGGGGCGAGCGTCATCACACCGTGGCCCGGCCCGACGACCGGTACATCGCCGAGGTCACGGCGGTGGCGGAGCGGGATCTGGCGACGGTCCGCGCGGTCACGGTGGTGACGAACCAGCTGGGGTATCGGCGGGGC
>NZ_CAUVXO010000616.1:0-2992 GCF_963555865.1 Protofrankia sp. Cr1 | reverse complement strand
GGCGGCCTGTTCGCCCAGGGTGACCGCGGGGTCAGCGGTGAGCAGAGGTGGGGGAGAAGTGGTGAGTGCGGCATGGAGCCCACGGCGCATGTCGGCGGTAAACAAGACAGGGTCGCCGTGGGGCTCACGGTCGTAGGCGGCGTCCCGAATGAGGACGGCGAGAGCGTAGGAACGTAGCGCCGCCGCGGTCTGTGGAAGGCCCTGCTCGGTCACCGGTCGGCCCCGTTCCAGCGGATGCCGGCTGGCGCGGTGGTGGCGAGGAACTCCACAGGTCCAACCGCGTAGTCGTCGAGGCCCGCGGTGCGGGCGAACTGGTTGGCCGCGGTGGCGCTCTCGAAGACCAGCACGATGCCCACCACCTGGCGGTTGGTAGCACCGTCGAATCTGACCAGCCCGTACAACGCCTGTTCGTCGTGCATGTGATTCGCCTCCATCAGTGAGGGGAAAGGGGCTGGTTCCGGGCGGGCCGCGTGTGATCCGGGAAGGCACCCGTCCGGAACCAGCTCCGCCAGTGCACGCCAGCCGGGCACGGTTCCCCAGGACAGCCGGCCGCGCATGCCTCCGGCCGCGGTATGCACGTCCCCGGCCATGTGTGTCCAGGACATTCATCCGGACATCCCACCGGGTATTTCCGTTCTCGATTTGTCGCCGAATGGTTGCTTTTAGTATCTGTCTGAGACGGGTGAAGCTCGCGAGGTGAAGGAGCGAGGCCATGTCCGACACGGTGCATCCCGGCTGGGACCCGACCAGGCTGCGACAGGCACGCGAAGCCGCCGGACTAACCCAGGAGGACGCCGCCGCGGAGTTGACAACCCTCTCGGAGATGCAGGGTTTCATCCCCACGCTGCGGGCGACCGCGGAGATGATCCGCCGGCATGAACGGGGGCACGTCTACCCGGGCCGGCGGTACCGCCGGGCCTACACGCTGCGCTACGGCGCTTCTGCGGAACTCCTCGGTTTCCGCCGGATTCCGCCCGTGCCGGACGATGCCGCCGACGGAATGAGCACAGGGGTCGTAGCGTCCGGCGGGAACCCGGGTGACGATGGGCAGGCGGTGCCCGCGGACACCGGCCTCGAACGGCTGTGGACCGAAGGCGGGCTTGCCGCGGGATGGAAGGAGGTGACCGCACCGGTGGAACGCCGTCGTTTCCTGACCCTGTCCGGCGCGACGCTGGCGTTCCCCGTCCACGAATGGGTCGTCGCCGACCGCACGTCAGAGCCCCACCGGATCGATGCCGCCTTCCAGGGTCACCGGGTCGACAGCGTGCTCGTGGCCGATCTGACCACCCGGGTGGACGCATTACGGCGGATGGACGACACCCTCGGCGGGGGAGCCGTACACGATCTTGCCGTGTCCGAACTGCGGCTCGTCGTCGCGCTCATCCGGCACGGCCGGCACGGATCGGCGGAGCGGGCCGGTCTGCACGCGGTTGCCGCCGAGCTGGCCCGGCTGGCGGGGTGGGCGCATTTCGACACCGGCAATCACGGGACCGCGCAGCGGTACTGGCTCGTGGGTCTGCGGGCTGCCCACGAGGCGGGGCAGCCGGCAATCGCGGCGAACGTGCTGCGGTGCATGGCCGGTCAGGAGCGCGTCCTGGGAGATCCCTACAGTGCGATCCGGCTGCTGCGGTCCGCGCTAACCGGTGCCCGCGATGCGATGAGTGCGACCGAGCGGGCGGTTCTGGCCGCAATGCTCGCCCGTTCCTACGGTGACCTCGGGGACCGGCGGGCGGTACAGAGCGCGAACGACCAGGCATATACGTTGATCGAGGAGTCACGCCCGGCGGAGGATCCGCCCTGGGCCTATTGGATCCAGCCGCACGCCATCGCGTTCTCCGCGGGTGACGCACTGCTGTCCACGGGACGGGCGGCCGAGGCTGTTCCCCATCTGCGGCGGGCGGTGGGCGAGGTCGAGGGCTTCCCCCGGGATCAGATCCTCTACCTGACCCGTCTGGGTACGGCGCACGTCGACACCGGCGAGATCGACCAGGCCGTCGAACACGGACATCAGGCCATCGCATGCGCGGCCCCGCTCGATTCCGGTACCGCCCGTGCCAACATCCAGACTCTGTGCCGGCATGTCCAGGCCACCGGCCACCGCGCTGCCGCCGACCTCGCAGACCATGCCCGCAGTGCTCTGGTCACAGCGCAGGCGTAGCCGTTCGGGAAAGGACGAGGAGGAGCCTGCCGTGAGCCTCGCAGAGGCCGGTGAGCTCCTGGGGTTGTCGCGGCCGTTCGTCAGCCGGTTGCTCGATGCCGGAGAGATCCCGTCCGAGCGACTCCCCGAGAGCAGGCACCGCAGGGTGCGCCTGTCGGACGTTCTCGCTTTCCAGCAACAACGCGAGTCCAGGCGTGCGGGCCGGCGGATCATCGCCGAGGCTGCTGACGCGGCCGGTATCCCGTACTGACCGCTACGATGCCCATGCCCCGGGTACTCGTCGATACGAACGTGCTCTTCCCGTTCTCCGTCATGGATCTCATGTTCGCGCTCACCGAGGACGGCATCCACAACATTCTGTGGACCGATGCGCTCCTGGACGAATGGGAACGGGTCATTGTGCGCTCGGGACGGCGCTCGGTATCCTCGGCGGCGGCGGTCACCGCGGCGGTACGGAAATTCTTCCCCGAGTCGGAGGTTGCGTTCTGCGACTTCGCCGATCTCATCGCCGGCATGCCGGGAAAAGATCCGGACGACCGCGTCCACATGGCAGCCGGGAGACAGCACCAGGACGCCTCCGGCTTTCCATACAGTCTTACTCGCCGTCCGATGGTCAAGACCTTCTGTAGTCGTTGGTTCTATGGTCAACAGCTTATGGTGCGCCTCTGACTATTTTCGTTCTTGTTCGATTTGCTGAATCGCCTGTACCGCCGTCTGCCGCACAGCCCAGTGGTCGTCGTGGGTGGCGCGGTCGCGCAGCCACGGGAGGGTGGCCGGGTCGTCGTGCCAGCCGGCCGCGATCGCCTCCACCGCCGCCTGCCGCACATCCTCGGC
>NZ_CAUVXO010000615.1:0-2992 GCF_963555865.1 Protofrankia sp. Cr1 | reverse complement strand
AGCACGCCGTGGTGGTCACTCGCGCCGGCCGGGGTGTCGAGTAGCTGGTAGCCGGTCAGGGCCGGGGCCAGCGAGGCGGAGACCCAGATCCGGTCGTGCCGGTCCGGGCCAGCAGCTCCTCCTGTCCGGTGCGCTGGTAGAGCGCCCAGGCCGCGTCCACGTAGCCACAGCGCGCCAGCAGGGCGGCCACCCGCCGGTCCGGGACCGGCTGCCCGTCCGGGCCCGGGCTGGGTACGGGCCGCGAGGTTGTACGGCCTCATCGCCGCGTAGTCCGGCTCCGGCCAGCCGACCGGCGGAAAGTTGACATCACCCCCAATGGAATCCGACGGGTTCGCGGAATCTCGTGGGAGACCGCACCGGAACCCGAGGGTCGGTGTGGCACCGGCGAGGGTGGCACGTGGGTTGGCGGTGGTGAGCGCGTCGATCTGGCGCTCGAACTTCTGCCCGCCGGTCGAGGCGCGGGCGTAGCCGATGCGGATGTAGGTGAGCACCGCCGGCTCGGTGAGGAGGAGTTCGGTGGGCTCGAAGGGTGGCCATGATCATCATGGCGGTCGGCCATAGCTCGCCGCCTGCCTGGACTTCGTGCACTCCGGCGACACGCTCGTCGTCCCCGCGTTCGAGCAACTCTCCCGCTCCGTGCTGGACCTGATCGCCATCGTGAGCGACTTGCGTCGCCGCGAAGTCGGCTTCGCTTCGCTGCACGAAAACCTCGACACCACTGCCCCTGGCGGCTGGCACCCCGTGCAGGTCGATCGTCGCCGCGGGTCTGACGCTCGGTAATCCCCCATGGACTCCGACCCTCGGGGAACTTGTTGTCCTCCTCCGACGTCCATGCTGTAGACAAGGCAGCGTTACGAACGGGAGTGTGCAGCGGTGGAGATGTATCGGTATCACGCGGTGGCGAACGGGCTGCGGACGGATCACCCGATCCCGGATCTGCCGTTCGTCGACGACGCACACATCCCGGTGGACGACCCGAAGAGGATCTCGGCGGTGGGTCGCCATCCGGGCGGTGAGACGTGGGGTCGCCAGGACCGGGTCCGTGAAGGCGGGTGGGTGGCGTTCACGACCGACCCGGGCCGTCATGACCTGTGCTGGTTCGTGCGCTGGCATCCTGACCACGGCCGGTCGGTGGTGCTCTACCGGGACGACGACGCCTCCTTCGTGCACATGACCTACTGGGGGCCGGCTCTGCTGTACCGCGGCGGCGGCTACTGGTGGGACGGCGCCGGCTGGTACCGGCCGGCGCAGGTGTGGGACGCGGCGGGTGAGACCTACGTGCGCCGCTCGGTGCCCGGGGCGACGACCGTCAGCGCGGCCGATCTACTCGCCGGCGGCGGGGACGCCGCCCGCGGGCAGGTGTTCGCCGTGGCGGACGTCGACGCGGACACCGGCCGCGTCGATCCCGCCCGGCTCGTCGCCCCGTGGCTGAACGAACTCGCCTGCTGGGCCGGATACCGCCGCGAGGGTGCCCGGCCGCTGGCGGAGTGCGTGGTCCGCCTCGCTGCGCCGGAGCTCACCGGCGACCAGCTGGTCAGCCAGGTCGAACTCGCCACGATCGGCGGGATCGCCGCGTCGACCCTGCGCGCCTACCTTGCCCGCGGCGAGGGCGACGTCCCGCTGCCCCAGGCCAGCGTGGGCGGGCGCAGCGTGTGGTCGCGGCCGGTCGCCGAGGACTGGGCCGAGCGGCGCCGCCGCTCGGACGACGGCGTGAGGGAGACCATCCAGGCGACCCGGGGCGACGCGACGCAGCCCCCGGGGATCATCGACGTCTGGAACCGCTACGTCCGGATGTTCATGACGGGGCTGTGGGAGAACCCGAACCGGCGCCGGCGCTGGGCGCTGCGCTGGCGTAGCGAGGCGGCTGTGCGTGACCTCGCCGAGGATCTCGGCTGGTATGTCGCGGCCGATCTCACCGGCGAGGGTCTGGTCCCCATGGCCGACCTGTCGATCACGATCCGCAACGCGATCCTCGACGAGTTCACGACCGGCAGGGAGCTCGATGCCAGCACCGCCAGCGTCGTCGACGGATACGAGCCCACCTTCTACGGGATCAATCGCCCTGTCGCCGGGATGCTCGACTGGCTCATCCGCCACCGCCCCACCCTCGCCGCCTCCACCATCGCCTCGGTGATCGGCGAAGCCGAACGACGCGGCGTCCCCCGCCCCGTCAGCGAGGAGTCGATCCGCACCGCGCTGTCCCTGGACGGAACGCTCGACGCCGAGAGCTACGACGCCTTCCTTGAACGCGTCCTGACACCAGCAGACAGCTGATCCACAAACGCCGACCCGCACGTCCCACAGCGCCGCGGGTTCGACCGTGCGGGTCGGCGCGGTGTCTCACTGGGGTCGAGCGGGCCGAACGTCATCCGTCACAGCGTGTCTGCCGCGGCTGGGACCGGTCCCGTGATCGACGGCTTTGGGCGGGCCCGGCGTGTCGGGTGGGAGTGAACCCTAACGTGGGCGCGGATCGCTGTGCTCGCAGGGCATGGCGCCGCCACGAAGGGGGACGATCTGTGGCCGAGGTGCGGTTCAGCACCTACAACACGCTCAACCTGTTCGAGTCCGACAGCGCCGAGGAACGCGATCGGTACGGCCGGGTCGTGGAGGTCATCCGCGGCCTGGACGCGGATATTGTCGCAGTCCAGGAGATCATCGCGCAGGAGGTCGAGACCGCCGCGGCACGGTTGCGGACGCTGGCCGACGACACCGGGATGAAGTGTGCCTACGAGCCAGGGGCAGTCGCGATCGCCGCCGGCCGGCAGCGGTTCCATGTCGGTCTGCTGTGGCGGCCGGGGCTGAGAGTGGTGCCGGATTCGTATCGAACCTACGGTGCCGCCGACTTCTGGCACGCCCTCGCGAAGATCATTTTTGAGATCGACGGGCAGCGGGTGCAGCACGCCAGCCATCACGCGACACCGTTCGGCCGGCACATGCGGGCCGACCAGATGGAGCGGGTGGTCGCGGTGATGACACGGCCCGAGGGCGGGCC
>NZ_CAUVXO010000614.1:2461-3421 GCF_963555865.1 Protofrankia sp. Cr1 | reverse complement strand
AGTGCTGGTCGAACTTGTCGCAGCAGTAGAACACCGCGTCGTAGGCGGGCGACCAGGCCCGGCAGAAGGCTTCCATCGCGCGTAGGACGGGTGCGTGGGGTCCGCCAGCACGGCCGATGCGGGTTCGCACGCCGTGTCATGGAAACGCGCGAGCCCACGCTCGGTCTTCCTATCGCACCACGCGGCAGTGACGGCGGTAATCCCTCGGGTGGGCTGTCCACCGGCGGCGGCGATCAGGCTCGCCAGCTCGTCGGCGAACCGGTGGCCGGCGACGACCGCTGCCTGACGTCGGGCCTGCACGAGCAGTGCGCCGACCATGGTGACGACAGCGAGGGTCTCTGCCGGGTCCTCGGCGGCGACGCCGTGGAAGCCGAACCGCAACGTCGTATCGGTCACCGCCAGCGAGCGCGCCCGCGACAGCCGCAGGTATACGGTCGCAGCGGCGGCCGGCGATGAGTTGGTGGTCGTGACCGAGAACGCGGCCAGCAGGGAGGTCCGCCCGGCGGAGGGACGCCGCGCGGCGCCGAACGGGGTGTCCGCCCAGCCCAGATTGGTCGCCTCACGCATGCGCGATCCTGACCGTTACGGGTCGTGCGGGCGGCCGTTCCGTCCGGGTGAGGGTCTGGATTGAGTGCCCCAGGTACTTGGCGTAGTGGTTGCGCTTGAACCGGTGGCACCGCCAGATCGCGGTGATCGGTTCGTCGAGGAGGTTGCCCAGCGGTTCCAGCAGGTCGGGGGCGTCGTAGACCGGCCAGGCGCTTGCTGTCCCGCCCGGCCCAACGACGATCATGTGGCCTTCGGTGTCCGGGGTCCACGCGGTCAGCCGCAACGCCGGCCGCCAGCCATGGACGGTGCGTAGCTCAGTCAGCCGGTCGAACGTCGCGGTGGCCTCGTCCAGGGTGATGCACTCGTGGTCGGCGAGGTCGAGCGCGTTGCCCTAGATCAACCGGGGAACCTGCA
>NZ_CAUVXO010000614.1:0-2041 GCF_963555865.1 Protofrankia sp. Cr1 | reverse complement strand
TGGAGCGGTCTAGTCGAATTCGCCGTCGCGGGCGCCGGCGAGGAACGCGGTCCACTCGGCTGGGGTGAACAGCAGGACGGCGCCGTTGGGGTGCTTGGAGTCGCGGACGGCCTGGCCTCCGTCGGGGAGGGTGGCGACTTCGACGCAGTTCCCGCCGTTGCCGGTGCTGTGGCTGCTCTTCCGCCAGCTGAGGTGGGGAGTGCCGCCGGTGGGGGCGGGTGGGGCGGTGTTCATCTCAGGTCCTCCGCCGCGTTACTGATCATGGTGCGTGATCGTTCCGGGTCGAGCGCGGCGGCCCGCAAACGGTTCATGGCGAGTTTATACCTGCGCAGGTCGGATTCCCGTTCCAGGTAGAGGCCGCTGTGGAGCTGGTCCATGTGGACGACTTCGCCGCCGGTGGGCGTGGGGAAGGTCAGGATCGTGAACGGGTGCCCGAAGGCGGCGTAGGCGCCGAGGGTGTAAGGCAGGACCTGAACGGTGATGTTCGACCAGGTGGCACGGTCGGCCAGGTGCTCGAGCTGGGCTCGCATGATGTCGGCGCCGCCGATGTGGCGGCGTAGGACGGACTCGTCGAGGACGGCCCACAAGGCGAGGGGGTCCTGGCTGTCGAGGCGTTTCTGGCGTTCCATCCGGACGGTGACTCGCCGGTCGATCTCGTCGTCGTCGAGGCTGGTGTTGGCCGCGCGCAGCACGGCGCGGGCGTACCCGGGGGTCTGTAGCAGCCCGGGGACTGCCTGAGTCTCGAACTCGTCCACGCTCACCGCGCCGCTTTCGGCGGCCATGAACCGCTCGAACCAGCGGGGTACGGCGTCGGTGTAGTTGTGCCACCAGTCCTGCTGGCGGGAGTCCCGGACGATGCCGAGCAGTTCGGCGCGCAGGTCCTGGCTGGTCACGTCGTAGTGGTCAAGCAGTTTGGTGACGTCCCGAGCCCGCTGCACGCCGACTCCGGTTTCCATCCTGCTGATCTTCGATCCTGAGCAGCCCAGGTGCGCGGCGGCCTCGTCGATGGTGACATCGGCTGCCTCGCGCAGGCGGCGCAGCTCGGCGCCGACCTGGCGGCGGCGCATCGTCGGGCTCGTGTCGCTGGCCACGATCGGTCCCTCCTCGGATGACGTCGCGACGAGTTTGGCACGCTCATGGGCACCGTCCTGCGGGGACATCGTGTAGCAGCAAATTTCTACGAGAAGAGTACCGCTGTGCATTGCACGGCAGTACCGTTCTGGTGCATTCTGTGTCCGTCGCCGATCGAGCCACCTCCGTCACCACCAGGCCCGATGGACGACCCGTTAGCAGGCTGCCGTTGGACTCCCGCCGCTCAAGTGCGGCGTCTCGATGAGCAACGTGGGGTGGATCGTGGCCGAGATGAAGCTGATCTACGGCGAGACGACGTCGGCGTGGTCCGAGATTGGCGTAAGACGCAGATTTCCATGGCCGTCGGGAGCGGGAGAGCCGGCCGCACTGTCTGCGGATCGCAGGACGTTCGGGCGACCCGCAGCTGGCCTTGCTGGGCTGCCCATCGCCACCAGCGCCTTGGTGGCGGGTCCGATGGATCGGTCGCGGCCGGTCGCGGTGCTGCGCTTCTTCCCCGAGGACACCGGCCCGGAGGAGCTGGTGGCGGTGTTGCGGGACGCGCTGCCGGCGGGCAGCTACCTGGTCATCAGCCACGCCACCGGTGACGGCCAGACCCAGGATGTTGCGAATGCGGCAGAGCTGTACCGGCGGACGACCGGTCCGTTCTGCCTGCCCACCCGTGCGGAGCTGCCGCGATCCTTCGACGGCTGTGACCTGGTCGATCCCGGGCCGGTCTATGCAGGCATGGGACGCCTGCGGTGACCCGGCAGCCGCGTTCGGCCCGCTGGCCGGACGGTGAGGTGCGGCGGCTGTTGGATCACGCCGCGGAGCGGGTCGCCGCCGCGGAGCGGGTCGCCGCCGCGGCCGCCGCGGTGTGGCCGGGGGTGGAGGCGACGTTCGGGCCGACGGTCACCGGTGGCAGCAGTCTGCTGTGCCAGGTCCAGGTCGGCGGCGAGACGCTGTGCGCGAC
>NZ_CAUVXO010000613.1:0-3016 GCF_963555865.1 Protofrankia sp. Cr1 | reverse complement strand
AGACCAGCTGGCACCGGCTCTCGCGGGCGGTCCCCACCACCCGCTCGGGGGGTGCGTTCGGGTACAGGGCGACCGAGACGGCACCGGTGATGAGGCAGGCCAGGTCGGCCAGGACCCACTCGTAGGACGACCCGCCGTGGATCGCCACCCGGTCACCCGGCCGGACCCCCCGGGCCAGCAGAGCCGCGGCGACGATCGTCGCGTCGCGGTGGCAGTCGGGGTACGGGACGCCGACCAGCTCGCCGTCCCGGCGGCAGAAGATGGTGCTGGCCATCTTGGTCGGCATCGCGTCGACGATCGCCGGCAGCCGGCAGGTGGGGGCAGCCACCTGCGCGGCGCCGGCCGCGTTCTCGGAGGTGCGGGGCACACTCTCGGATGCGCGGGGCGCGGTCACGGGTCAGCCGCCCGGCGAGGTCTCGGCTGGGCTGCGCTCGCCGTACCCAAGCGCGTCGGTGAACAACTGGCCGTACGCCATCAGCGTGTACTTCCAGGTCGTGACCATCAGCGTATAGTTCTCGGGCTCCTCAGCGAGCCGGTCGAACGCCTTGCGGACCCGGGCGATGTGGTCCTGGTCCTCGGTCGAGTGCACCTTGAGGAACGACACCGCGTGCTGACAGAACGGGTACTGCCCCAATGCCTGGGCGACCTTCGGGCCGAGCGAGGCGCCCAGCCCCTCGGTGGCGGCGGCGAAGCCCAGGATGCCCGCTTCCTGACCCATCGAGGCTAGGTAGTGGTTCTGGCCGATCATGGTCCAGGTACCGAGGCCCGGAAGCCCGCCGAGATAGGTCGACGCGTCGAGATCCAGGTTGCGGATGTCGTGCACGCACAACCGGTCGTGGTGGCGTTCGTCGACCGCGAGGTCGAGGAACCAGTCCTGGAGCCATTCCGGCTCGGTGCGGGCGGCGGCGCTGGCCAGGAAATGCGGGGTCTGCCCGACCAAGTGGTACGTCTCGCGCAGGTAGCCGGCGTAGACCGACTTCGTCAGTTCGCCACCGAGAATCCGCTCGATGAACGGGTGCTCGAGGACGAACCCCTTCAGGATCGGCGCGGTCTCCCCCAGCGCTTCCTCGTACCGGGTGGCTGGCATTTCATGCCTCCAAGAGTCCGAGCTGGGACATGGTGTCGTGGAACCGCTCCCGGGTCCGAGGGATGTAGTCGGCCTCGATGAAACCGGCCTGGATTCCCCACTCGATGGACTGCGCGAGCTCGCCGCCGAGGTAACCCTCTAGGTGGTTCTGGTACCACTTGCAGTATTCGATGCCCCGTTTCCGGTTCTCCTCACTCTCGGCGAGCAGTCGCTTGGCCACGGTCACGCCGAATGCGACGTGCCGGCGTTCCTCCCGCTCGATCCGGGCGAACTGGTAGAAGTAGTCCGGCTTGCTCCTACCGAGTTGGTAGAGCTCCTCCATCGCGAGGACACCCTCGGCGTAGAGGTTCAGTCCGATCAGCACCTCGAGCTCGTCGTCGCTCGAGTGGAGCTTCTTGAACCGATCGTCGATGTCGTCGATCCGGTAGCGCTCGTGGTCGAATCCATCCCACTTCAGGCCGAGCCGTTCCACGCCCTCCTTGAACAGGCCGGCGTGCACGACCTCGTCGGAGGCGTGATGGAGCAGGAATGACTTCTCCCGCAGATCCTGCCGTTTGGGGAGCCACCGGGCGCACAGGTCGATGATCTCGAGTTCGGAATAGTAGAAATTGATGTATACGGTGAGAATCAGGTCCCATGCGTCGGTTCCGTAGGTGTCGATGATCTCTTCCATCGGCGTGGTCGTCACGATGCGCTCCTGGCGGTGTCACGAGCGGGTTGAGCGTCGCTGGAATCGGTTTCGGCATCCACCGTGAAGATGTCTTCGACCTCGATGGACAGGGACTTGAGGACACGGCTGGTGAAGTTATACATACCGATCGCGACCACGATGTTCACGATCTCGTTGTCGGTGAAGTAGTCGCGTAGCCGCGCCCGGAGTTCGTCGGTGGTGCCGTCCGCGTCCCGGGTGAGCGTGTCGGCGAGCTCGAGGATCAGTGCCTCGCGGGGGTCGAACACCGCCTTCTCGTCCACCGGGTTTCCGATCGCGCAGATCTCCTGCTCGATCACGCCGGCCCGCCGGGCGGACGCGGTCATGTGGGCGACGCAGTACGTGCAGTCCTGCGCCTTCGCAGTGCCGAGCGCGGCCAGCGCCCGTAGGCGTGGACCGATGGTCGGCGAGCGGTAGACCTGCGCCCAGAAGGGCACGAAGGTCACCAACAGGTCGGGGCAGTTGCCCAGCGCCCGCAGGATGTTCGGCACGAATCCGTACTGCTCGGCGACCGCGCTGAAGATCGTCTCAACCCCAGGCGGGGCGTCGGCCTCGCTCAGGAGCTCAACGAACGCCATCGGACAGTTCCTCCGCCAGGATGTCGGACGTGGCCGGGGCCAGGAAGCCGTAGCTGATCGCCTCGTGGATCACCACCTGCGCCTGCTCCGGGCCGGCGATGCCCTGCTCGACCAGCAGGTCCGCCAGTTCCGAGCCGTTCTTCGTCCCGTCGGCGGCGGCGAGCACTGTCGACAGCGCTGGCGTGTCGGCTAGGACCGCGCCGGCGCTGGAGACCACGGACCGCGACGGCCGCAGGTGGCTGCCGTCGATAGCGAAGTCGTCGACCTGGCTGTAGGTCGACGCGGCGGCCAGCGGCAGCGTCAGGTCGACGCCGCTGCCCGCGGACTTGCCCTCGAAGATTCCCTCGATCGTGTTGCGCAGGTTGGTCGGGACGGCGAGGCGCTCGAGGTAACGGCTGTACCAGGACCGGTGCGCGAACGCGCCGGCGATCAGCGAGATGAACGCCTTCTCCGGTTCGATGCCGGGCACCTCGAACTGGCTGCGCGCGTGCCAGAAGTAGGAGTCCTTGCTGCCCGCGTGGCCGCCGTAGAGGAAGTAGACTTGGGCTCGTAGCCGTGTGAACTCCTTGCGGTAGGCGTTTTCATAGAAGTCGAGTACCGGCGTGAGGCCGAGTTCCGGCTTGTCCAGGACGGTATTTACGG
>NZ_CAUVXO010000612.1:0-3033 GCF_963555865.1 Protofrankia sp. Cr1 | reverse complement strand
GGGCTACCCAACGTGACCAGCAGGGGAAGTCTGCCACCCATCCGACAGGCAGCTTCGAAGGCGACCACGGACCCGAGGGAATGCCCGATCAGTACCCGGGTGTCGGCACCGACGACACCGGCGACCCGGGCCTGGACCTGCTGGCGCAGCGCGGGTTCGTGGAGGTAGCGCACGACCTGCACGAGCGCGCGGACGACGAACCGCTGCGCGACGGCCATCCCGAACGGGCCGAACCAGCGCAGCCGTGCCACCGCCGCCAGCGCACCGCGGGCCACGTTCCCGACGCCCTGCAGCTCACCGAGCCTGCCCTCCAGCCGGGCCACCTCGTCCTGGGCGGTACGCCTGTCCGCCTCGGTGCCCGCCGCGCCGGCGGCCCGGCGGAGCAGGACCCCGGCCAGTTCTTCGAGCGCCGCCACCTCGGACGGGTCGAGGTCACCCAGGTCGGTCGACCGGCCCTGCCGGTCCGGCGGGTCGAACAGGTCCGCGTAGAAAGCCATCTCGACGGCGAGCGCCCCGGCGGTTGCGGGCGGTTGGCGGAGTCGGACCGCGAGGCTGCCATGGCCGGCCTTCCACACGCCGTCGGCGAGCGCGGCCTGCCACGGGCCGGCCAGCGTCGCCGGCCCCCGCTGCTGCTGCCCGATCCCGTGCACGAACACCACCGCAGCCACCACCGGCACCCCCCGTCACCTGGCGTGAGCCGTGACTCTCCCACCGGTATTACACACCCGACCCGGCACATACCCGTACAGCATCGGCCAGTTACGGTCACACCGTGCTCGCTGCGCTGCTGCCCGGTCTGCGAGACCTACGTGCACCGGTCGCCGCGGGCTACCTGTGGCTGTTCGGTCTGTGGCTCGTCTTCGCACCGCACCTTGAGCCCTCGGCGCATCCGACCGGCGTCGTTCACGACGTCGTCACACTCGGCAGTGCCGCCGGGCGGGCCGCCGTCACGGCAGCGGTCACCTTTGCCGCGTACCTGGTCGGCGTGGTTTCCATTGCCGCCAACCCGTTGATCAATCGGCTCGGGAATCTCCTCGCCGCCACCCGTCTGCGTCGATTCATGCCCCGCGCCCAATGGCAACGTGTTCGCGCCACGATCATATCGCTGGTCTACCTGCGCATAGACGAACGTTTCCTCGCCGACGGCGTCATCCGCGCGGAAACAGCGCGACGGCTCCACGCGGTTCAGGTCACCGCTGCCGCACACGGCACCAGTCTCGCTGCGGGCTTCGAGGCGGATCCGGATATCGTCATCGAACAGGCCCGCACCATCCCGGCGGTGCGTGCCCGTCTCCTCGACGCGCTGCTCGACACCGCTGACCCCCAGGAAGAATGCAGGCTCGATCTCCTGCGTACCCCCGTCCGGATCGTGGGCCGTGAAGCCGATATCTACGCCGCCTACGACCGCTACCGGGCGGAATACGAACTCCGGATGGGCCTGGTGCTCCCCTTCACCTTCCTGATCGGAACTCTTGCGGTAACGGCAAACCCGTGGTGGGCGGCCGGAATATTCGTCTCAGCGATCCTGCTCTACCTGGGCGTGGCCGCGAACATCCAGGCCTCCACCGTTCTCACCGAATCAGTCGGAGCACGACGTATCGACCTACCGACCCTCGAACGCCTCGCCACACACGACCTGCCCTGGCGTGATGAGAACGGTGTGCTTATCCACCTCGCCGAACAATAGCCGGCGAGTAAAGCCCACTGACAACCACGAAACGAACATGCGACAGGAGGCGATCGACGCCGCTGGAGAGCAGTTGCCGACAATCAAGAAAAGACACGACCCTCCCAGCAGCTGCTTGCCAAATCTAGAGACTTGCCAAGCATAGGCAACTTCCTGGATCTGGCAACTCGTTGCCGTCTACGGCTGGGATGCGAGCGTTGATCTTCATCTATCTCGTTGCGGTCGTGGACGACGGGCAGTGGATGAAGCGGGTGAGCTGGCCGGTCAACGGCCAGGACCGCCGGCCGGAGTCGTCCGGGCACCAGCCGAACGCGGCGAGCATGCTGTCAAGGCTGTGAAGGCTGTCAGGGAACACCAGGTTGTATGTGATCAGGTACAGGGCGCCCGCGTCCGGACGCGCGGCGAGGAACGCCGGTATCGAGGTGTTCCAACCCAGCGGGGGTAGGACCAGGGTGTTCACCTCGGCGATCGGCAGCCGTGGTACAGCCGGCGCCTGGTAACCGCTGTAGTACGACACGTAGTACTGCTGTGCCTTGTACCACTGCCTTTCATCCCACCGGCCGGGGATCACGATCTGGATGTCACCCGGCCGGGAGGTCCGCTCGGCGGTGGCGACCAGCTCCCGCATGTCCCCGAGGAGTAGGGGACTGTACGCACTGGCCCGGATCTGGAGGATCCGCTGGGCGCTTACCGCCGTCACGGCCACGGCTGCGGCCACAACGACCGCCAGCGGAACGGCCAGTACGGGGATCACCATGACCGACCGTCGGATTCGCCAGACTCGTCCGATTCGCGCGTGTCCGATCCGTGACCGGGCGAGCCCGACCAGAGCCGATGCGCCGATACCTGCGACTACGTACAGTAACGGTAACACGAACAGGTTGGCCCGCACGAATCCGACCGGCCACTGTCCTCGCGCCGAGGCCAGCACGATCAGCAGCAGCGTTCCGCCGAGCGCGACCAGCAAGGCCCGGCCGGCCCGGCCGCGCGCCGCGACATAGCTGCCGACCGCCCAACACAGCAGTGCCCCCGCGATCACGCACACGTGGAGTCGCTGGTCGGGGTCGGCCAGCAGCGGCGAACCGGTGAAGGGCGAGCCGAACTGCCCGTCGGGACGGGTCATCGCCGCCGTGAACGCGTTGCGCGGCAGCTCCCAGCCGGCCGTGCGCAGCTGGCCGACCGCGGTGTTCCGGGTGATGAAGAAGTTCCGCCAGTAGGGATTCGCGGCCAGGTAGCTCTGCGGCAGGACGAACAGCGCGAGATGCACGGCCCCGGTGGCGCCGACCAGCACCGATCCGATCAGGCGCAGGACGGCCGGACGCCGTGAGTGCACCACCCGGCCGGCG
>NZ_CAUVXO010000611.1:0-3033 GCF_963555865.1 Protofrankia sp. Cr1 | reverse complement strand
GGGGTGGCGGCGAGGGTTTGGCGAAGCAGGTCGATAGCGGTGTTCAGCGCGGCACGGTCACCGGTCCGCAGCGCCTCTTCCAGCAGGGTGACCGCGCGGTCCGCCATCACCTCGGGGCTTTCGGGCGCGGTGAGCCGGTTTTCGTCGAAATAGCTGCGGAGCTGGGCGGGGACCGCGTCCGGGCGCGCCTGGTACACCGATGCAAGCAGGGCCAGTGCGACGGCAAGGTCCTGCTGGTCGTCGCCGGGATCGCCGACGAGATAGCGATACCAGTGCAGCCACCCGGCCGTATGAGCGACCTCAAGGTCGGCAAACGGGTCCGGCGCGGTCTCCAGCAGAGCGGCTACCTCGGCGACCGCCTGCAGGTCCAGGACCGTGGCTGAATTCTGGTCGACGCTGAACCGGTCCAGCCGTGTCCGCACCTGCCCCAGCAGACGCTTCCGCATCGTCCGTCGCCCCCGCCCCGTCATCACGATCGACGACATGCGCCTGCTCACGCAGACGACATATCCGACGACATCACAATACATCCTGATGATCAGTTGGGATGCAGCCGGATCCGAGCCCAGCCGTCAACCCGGCGGGCAGCCGGCGGGACCTGCCACGACGCGGACCGCCAGTTTGATCGTCAAAGACAGTCGCAACCTATCCGATTACCTCTGGAAAAGAATCTCTATTCCCAGCATGATCAAAAATCGGCCAGTCGCACCAGACACGATCGAACCGTCCGGGGTGAGGCCGCACACCTTCGCAGGCGTTCCGCTTCCTCGCCCCGACCGCACTTGGCGGGCAGGCCGGCCAACCGCCACGGCCACCAGGCTGGCTGGCTGGCCGGTGGCTAGCCAGCCCTCGGCCGGCATCGGCGCGGGCCTCCCCAGCGACCCCATGGGGACGCTGATCCCTCGGCGGCGGTCGTCGCCGCGCTGGGTTCGGAGCAGGGTCAGGCAGCCTTTCTCAAGTGGGGTGGCGCGCTCCTGGCTGAAGGGACCGCTCGACTCGTACCCGGTTCACCTGCGACGCTCCCTTGGGCACTCTCAGCCGCTGGTAGCGGGCGGGTCGCCGGGTCGGGTGGCGGGTCACACCACGCGGCGGGATCTCTCGATCGTGGAATGTGTGATCGTGGGGGTGGGCGGGTCGCGGGTGAGGCGGGCCATCAGGGCGTCGGTGGCCGGGGCGGGGTCGACGTCAAGGGTGTCGAGGGCGTCGCGGAGCCGCTGGTAGGTGCGGCGGACGGCGTCGAGGCGGCCGCGGGTGGCGTGGATGCGCATCGCGTGGCAGTACAGCTCCTCGACGTGCGGGGTGAGGCCGATGGCTTGGTCGAGGTAGGTCAGGGCCCGGTCGGGGTTGTCCGCGGCATAAAGATCGGCGAGGTCGGCGAGGACGTCGACCGCCTGATGCTCGACGGTGCCGACATGCGGGGTGGACCAGTCGTAGGCGGTGTCCCCGAGCGGTCGGGCCCGGTACAGCTCGGCGGCGCGGGTGAGCGCGGCGATGCGGTCGGCGTCGTCGCGGGCATGCCCGGCCCGCCAGCGGGCGTCGTGGAAGTCCCACAGGTCGACCGAGACATGATCCGGATTGAGGCGGTAGCCGGCCGGGTTACTGGTCAGACAGGCGGCGGTGGTACCGGTGGCGGCGGTGAGGACGTCGCGGAGCACCGCGATCGCCCGGTAGATCTGGTTGCGGGCCTTGCGCGGGTCGTGGTCGGGCAGCAGGTCGGTGGCCAGCGTCTCCCCGCCGGCGCCGGCCGGGTGGAACGCAAGGTACGCGGCGATTTCGAGGCTGAGGGTCCGCAGGCCGCGGGCCAGGGGCACGCCGTCGACGGTGATGGTCGGCCGGCCGAACAGCAGCACCCGGACCCGCCGGACCGACACCCCTCCGGCAGCGGCGGTCGCCGACGGCCAGTCCGGGGCCGGGTCGGAGGCGGGGGCGACGGCAGGTCCGGCCGGGAGGTCCGGCCGCCGGGGGACGATCGGGGCGCTGTCCGACGCCTGGTCGGCCAGGCTCGGGGGCTGCGGCGGTTCCCGTCCGATGTCGGCTCGCGGGACCCGGCCGACCGGCACCGGCACCGGCACCGGGGCGGCGGGCGGCGGTGGGGCTGCGGGCGGGTGGAGGTCGTTGGCGGCGGCGACGAGATCGAGCAGGTCGCCGGCCGCAGCCGGGCTCAGCTGCCACCACTGCTCCCCGGCACCATCCGCCGGAGCAGTCTGCCGACCGTCGGCGTCCAGAAGGTAGCCGGTTTGCCCCGGCCAGTGGCCGAGGGCGAGCGTGTACAGGCCGAACGGGCGGCCCTGCGCGGCGAGCGCGGTCAGCCGGCCGGCCGACACGCCCTCGACGGTGGCGACGAGCAGGACGGTCGGGAACATCTCATCAGGTGCGGCCCTCCGGAGCTCGGCGATGCTCTCGGTGTCGACCTCGGCCATGAGCCGCTGGCGGTGGAGCAGCTCGGCGTGCAGGCGGTCGAGAGCGGCAGGCAGGGTCGGGGTCACGGTGACCGCGGACAGGACGGCCAGCACCGGACGGGGCAGGGCGAGCCGGTCGGCATCACCAGCGGGGATGATCAGACGGGCGGGCCAGGGCCGATCCGAGCGGGGATACCGATGGTGATCGGCGAGAAGGGTGACAGCGATCGCGCGGGCCGCAGCGAGTGCGCCCGGCCCATCCAGGTTCAGGCTGCCGGCGCGGGCCAGGACGCCGGGCAGCTCGTCTCCGCCACCCGGTGGCGGAGACGGCGGGTTCCCGACGGCCACCGGCGGCGGCACCGGCACCGGCACCGGCACCGGCAGGGACGGATCGTCGTGAGCGGAATCGTCGTCCTCGTCGGTGGGCGCGGGTGTCCGGCTGGCGCGCAGAATCTCCCGCACGATGATCGGCAACGGTGGGTCGGTGGGGACGGGCTGGCCGGGCGGGGTGGGCACGGGCCGGCGCCGGTGGCGCAGCAGCCGGGCGAGGGTGACCGCGGCGGCGACGGCGGCGACCAGTCCCGCGCCGACGATCGCGCCGGAGGGCAGCGGGATGCCGTGCGTGCGGTCCGGC
>NZ_CAUVXO010000610.1:3084-3760 GCF_963555865.1 Protofrankia sp. Cr1 | reverse complement strand
CCGACGGGAGAATTGTCCTTGACAATTTTTCTTTTCGGATGTCACCATGACCCCATGCTCGATGTCGCAGTGATCGAAGACCCTGCCGCCGCCGAGGTCTCGCTCGACCCGGTGCGCGCCCGGCTACTGGCCGCCTTGGCCGAGCCCGGCTCGGCCACCACACTGGCCGCGCAAACAGGCCTGACCAGGCAGAAGGTCAACTATCACCTGCGCACGCTGGAACAGCACGGCTTCATCGAGCTGGTCGAGGAACGACGCAAGGGCAACTGCACCGAACGGGTGCTGCAGGCCACCGCGAGCTCCTACGTCATCTCCCCGGCTGCATTGGCCGACGTCGCCCCGGACCCTGACCGCGCCCGGGACGAGACCTCGGCCCGGTGGATGCTCGCCCTCGCCGCCCGTCTGATCAAGGAGGTGGGCGAGCTCCTTGCCGGCGCCACGGCGGCCCGCAAACAGCTGGCGACGTTCGCCGTCGACAGCGAGGTCCGCTTCGCGACCGCCGCGGACCGGGCCACCTTCGCGGCGGAACTGTCCGAGGCGGTCACCGCGCTGGTCGCCAAGCACCACGACGAGAAGGCGCCGGGCGGGCGCAAACACCGACTGGTAGTCGCCCTGCATCCCAGTCTGAAGATCCCGAACGTGCATCCCGACCCGAACGTGCATCCCGACCCGAACG
>NZ_CAUVXO010000610.1:2042-2689 GCF_963555865.1 Protofrankia sp. Cr1 | reverse complement strand
CCAACCCGAGCCCAGTCGGGCCCGGTCCGACCGAGGAGAGCTGACCATGTCGAACGAGTCGCCGAACCAGTCCAAGCGGGAATTCGCGATCGAGCGCGAGACGGTGCACCCGACCACGCCCGAGGAGTACTGGGACGCGGTCACCACCGGCAACGCCTGCTGGTTATGGCCGATGGAGGCCCCGGAGCCGCGGGTCGGGGGGGCCGCCCCGTTCGGCGGCACGGTGCTGGCCTGGGAGCCACCGCATCACCTCATCGTTCGCTCCGTTGGCCCGGATGGCTGGTTCAACCAGCTCGAGCACCTCGTGGAGACCCGGGACGGCGGGACGACCTGGGTCCGGTACGTGCACAGCGGGGTGTTCGTCGACGACTGGGACAGCCAGTACGACGGTGCCGCCAAGCACACCGACTTCTATCTGCACACGCTCGGCCAGTACCTGCGCTACTTCAGCGGCCGCCCGGCGAGCTACGTGGCGGTTGACGCACCGGCCTCCTCTATCGCCCCGGACGGGTTCGATGCGCTGCGCCGGGCCCTCGGGCTCGCCGACGTCACGCAGGGCGACCAGGTCCGCGTCATGGTGCCCGGCCTCGCCCCGCTGGACGCCGCCGTCGACTACCTGACCCCGCACTTCCTCGGCCTGCGCACCG
>NZ_CAUVXO010000610.1:0-1714 GCF_963555865.1 Protofrankia sp. Cr1 | reverse complement strand
AAGACGCGATGTACCGCGTCTTCGGCCGCAACGCTTTCGGGGCGCCGGTCGCCGTGGCCGTCCACATGTTCGCGCCCGACGCGGACCAGCAAGGCACGGAGAAGGCGCTGCGCTCATGGACCGAGGAGGTCTACGCCTGACCCGACCGGGGTGGACGCCGCTGTCGCTTCTACTGCTTTTATCCGCGGTGTCGGTAGACGTCCGCCCGGTGCTCGATCGCGACGACGTCAACCCGATGGTTGTCGGTGTCAATGCGGTCAATGACGCGGTGGACGCGACGACGGCCAGATCGTCGCGGGGATCGGCGGCGGCGCGCCTCGACAGACCTCCAGGAGATCGAAACTGATCGCCATCGCTTCATCCCTTCGTTGCCGCCAGAATCGGTTCGGTCGCCACGGGATGCGTCTTGACCAGGTGCCGGCAGGCGTTGCGCACGACCCACGCCGCGTTCGGCTCTCTGGACCACTCACTCAATGCGGGCAAGGTGAGGTCGGGATGGGTCTTGCTGACGTCCGACAACGCATTCGCCACGGACTTGCGGACATAAGGCTCACGATCGGCCCGCAACCGGCCCAGCAATTCGATCGCAAGTTCGGGGTGTTTGTCGAAATGGGGCCGCTTCGTCCATACCCGGGGTCCTTCCGAAGCGGCACGGCGAACATTGACATGGTTGTGGGTAATCCACGCTTCGATCATCGGGACGGCCGTCGCCCAGCCGCTCTCGGCGCAATACCAGTCGAATCCCTTTGCCAGCGCCTCCTGCACCCGCCAGTCGGCGTCGCCGGGCACGACGCCCAGCAGGAAGGACATCGCCTCGGGCCTGGTCACCGCCACCGGTCCGAGAGTGATCGCCACACCCATCCGGACGGTGGTCCCCGACGTTCCCGGACAGCGCGACCACAGATCCATCAGGACAGCGCCGACTGCGTCCGGGTGGTCGTGGTGGCCGCGCCAGAACCGGGTCACGTTCGTGCGTAGCGTCGGAACGTTCGTTCCCTCGACGAGGCCGACGAACTCGGCTGCCAGCTCGGGCTCGACGCCGACATCCGCGCCGCTTCGCTCGTGTGCCGTCATGCGATCGCCGCCCGTCGTACGGTCGTGCGCAGCGGCGCCACGAGAGCCAGCGGGAGCAGGCAGGTGGCGGCCAGTATCCAGAACCGTCCGCTGGGGCCGGCGTGCTGGGTCAGCAGGCCGCCGAACATCGGACCGAGGATCGGGCCGATGCCCTGGACAAGCCGGCTGGCGCCCAGCGCCGAGCCGACCCGCATCGGGCCGATGGCGACGACCTCGTCGCCGCCGGATCCACCGTCGCGTCGGTCGTTCCAACGGCTGACTGTCGTGGTGTCCGTGTCCGTGTCCGTTGCCGTGGTCGGCTCCTTCCACCTGCTGCCCGGCTGGGGACAGCTCGCCGTGGTGTTCGTCTTCAGGGACCTATTTGCCTATTTCGGCCACCGAGCCCTTCACCGGGTGCCCCTGCTGTGGCGGTTCCATAGAATCCACCATTCCAGCGAGCAACTCGACTGGCTCGCGACGTCGCGGGTCGGGGCGCGCACCTCGCGTCATCGCACTCCGTCCATCGCACTCCGTCCCACGGGTACCCGGCTTGTCGGTCGACACCCACAAACCAGAGTGCCTCCCTCCTCGTACCTCGCGATGCACGCACCCCAGCCCCACTCCGTGATCCGCATTCCCTTCGGTGCGACGAGTGGAAGGA
>NZ_CAUVXO010000609.1:0-3040 GCF_963555865.1 Protofrankia sp. Cr1 | reverse complement strand
AGCGGGCAGGCCCATGCCCACCGCGACCGTCTCGCGGTGCTGGGTCGGGCTGCCGTGCAGAGCCTGGTTGCTCACGGCGCGCCGGTAGTAGAGGTGCGCCGGGTGCTCCCAGGTGAAGCCGATGCCGCCGAGGACCTGAATGCACCCGGCCGTGACCGCCACCGCGTTCTCGGTGGCGCAGGCCTGTGCCATCGCGGCCGCGACGGCGGGGTCTTCGCCGGTGTCGGCGACCCGCAGCGCATATGTCGAGACCGACCGCGCGGACTCCACGGCGACCAGCATGTCCGCGCAGCGGTGCTTGATCGCCTGGAACGACCCGATGGGCCGGCCGAACTGGTGGCGGACCTTCGCGTAGGCCACCGCGGTGTCCAGTGCCCAGGAGGCGACGCCGACGCTCTCCGCCGCCAGGCCGATGCCCAGGGCCTGGGATGCGGCGTGCAGGCACCGCGGCGCCGCGGTGGACAGCACCGTCGCCGGGCCGTCGATCGCCAGGTCCGCCAGCCGGCGGGTGAGGTCCAGCGTGGCAAGCGGGGTGGCCACGATCGAGCTGCTCGGCACGGCCAGCAGCTCGCCGCCGGTGCTCTCGAGGAGGACGAGATCCGCCCTCGCCCCGTCGAGAACCATCGAGGCGCGGCCGCGGGCGGCGTTCCCGTCGTGCTCCACTCGGGCGTCCAGGGACACCGTCGCGGTGAGCGCGCCGGAGGAGATGGCCGTGAGGTGCTCCCGGTCGCCGGCGGCGAGTAGCGCCGTCGTGGCGAGCAGGACGCTCGACAGGAACGGCACGCACGCCAGCGAACGTCCCAGCTCTTCGAGGACGACGCCCACCTCGGCCCATCCCGCGCCCGCGCCGCCGAGCTTCGCCGGGACCGCGAGGCCCAGGACACCCATGTCTGCGAGCGCCCGCCACAGCGCGGGGTCGCCCCCGCTCTCGGCGTCGGTCCGCCGGTCCAGGTCGCGCAGCAGCTCCTGGACGCCGCGGCGCAGGGCGTTCTGCTCGTCGGTCAGCGCAAGGTCCACGGTGCTCCGCCCGGAGGCGGCGCTCACGGCTTGTTGGTGTTGCCCGCGTCCACCGCCAGCTGGACTCCGGTGACGTAGCGAGCCTCGTCGCAGGCCAGCCACAGCATGGCGTGGGAGATCTCCAGCTCGGGGATCGCGCCCACGGGGGCGTAGTCGCCGCCGGGCTCGGTGTCCAGATCGGGGAGCAGGTTCGTCGCGCCGAGCATCGCGGTGGGGTTCGCCATGAGGATCGGCATCGCGGTTTCGGCCCCGCCGATGCCCATGCCCGGGCTCGCGACCCCGGTGGGGTGCACCGTGTTGACGCGGATGCGGTGCGGCGCCAGCTCGTTCGCGAAGGCCTTCATCAGCCCGACGACCCCGTGCTTGCTGGCGACGTAGTGGGCGTAGGGCAGCTGGCCGCGGATGCCCGCCGCCGAGCTGGTGATCGTGATGGTGCCGCCCCGCCCGGCCTCGATCATCGACGGCACGGTGCAGACGATGGTGTTCCAGACGCCCTTGAGGTTGGTGTCGATGATCGCGTCGTAGACGTCGTCCTCGATTTCCCAGGACCGCTCGTGGAAGGTGATGATGCCCGCGTTGGCGAGCACGGCGTCGATCCGCCCGAAAGCCTCGAGGCCTGCGTCGACAGCCGCCTGGACCTGGTCGCGATGGCGGACGTCCGCGACCGCGGTGACGCATCGCCGGCCCGCCTTCTCCACCAGCTCCTTGGTCACCTCGAGGTCTTCCGGCGAGGGGTACGGGTAACCCACCCTGGGGTGGATCTCGGCGCACGCGTCGACGGCGACGACGTCGGCACCCTCCTCGGCGAAGCGCACCGCGTGCGAGCGGCCCTGCCCCTGGCCGGCGCCGGTGATGAAGACGACCTTGTCGGCGACTCTGCCCATGTCTGCTCCCTCGGGACGATGGTGCGTGGACAGGCACATAGACGTGTCGGTCACACCAAGTACGATTTCGGTTACACCAGGTACGAGAACGGGGTCGGTTCGACCGGGCCGCTCGGTGTGCTGAACGGCATGCCGACCCAGCCGTTGACGATCCCGATGCTCGGGTACTGCCGCGCCGACGCCTCGTCGACGACGTACTCGGGCATCCGCCGCAGCACCTCTTCGAGGACGATCCGCATCTCCAGACGCGCGAACGTGGACCCCAGGCAGCGGTGGATACCCAGACCGAAGGCCTGGTGGCGGTTCGGGAACCGGGTGAGGTCGATCGACTCGGGATCGTCGAAAGCCTCCGGATCCCGGTTAGCCGCGGCCATGGAGAGCAGGACACGACCCCCCTGGGGGATGTCGGTCCCGCTGAGGGTGACGGGGCAGGTGGCTGTACGAGCCAGCGCCTGCGTCGGCGTGAAGTAGCGCAGGAACTCCTCGCAGGCGTTGGGGATGAGGGAAGGGTCGGCCGCCAACGTGGCTCTCTCGTCGGGGTGCTGGTGGAGCCACAGCAGCGCGTTGGCCATCAGGGAGGTGGTCGTGTCGACGCCGCCGATGAGGATCAGCGACGAGATCTCGAGGATCTCCTGATCGGTCAGCGCCCTGCCGTTGACCTCGGCCTGCACCAGCATGGTGAGCAGGTCGTCCTGCGGCTCGACGCGACGCGCCGCGGCCGTCTCCCCGAGCTTGACGATGACCGTGAAGTACATCGCGAGGGCCTCGTCGTGCCCGGGGCTGCCGGGTGCCTCGTAGACGATCCGGTGCATGGGCGCGGCGTAGGTCTCCCAGTCGTCGAGCGGGAGGCCGAGCAGGTGCGCGGTGAAGACGCCGGGCACGGGGTTGAGCAGGTCCAGGACGAGGTCACCGCTCCCCTTGGCCACGATCGGGTTGAGGAAGGCCGTCGTGAGATCGCGGATCTTCTGCTCGTAGCGTCTCGACGCGGCGGGGGAGAAGTGCGGGTTGAGCAGCTGCCGGAAACCGGTGTACTCGGGTGGGTCCATCTCGATAGGGGTCTGCTTCAGTGGAGCAGACGGGATCGCGACGCCGCCGGAGTGGTTCCCGTCCTCGTCGACAGCGTGGTGGGACGAGAAGGC
>NZ_CAUVXO010000608.1:2980-3724 GCF_963555865.1 Protofrankia sp. Cr1 | reverse complement strand
GGATGGGGTACGTGCCGGCAAGAGCGCAGGCGGTAGCCGGGACACCCCGGCCCCGCGACGCCGCGTCCCCTGTTGCCGGTCGCTTTTAACGATGTGAATCTGATGCTCCTACCACAACACCAGATTCACATCGTTCCCAAAGAGTGGGGCTATTGCGGGCAGGGGTCGGAGTAGGGAACCTGCGGAGCCCACTGCGTCCACCGCTCGCGGCTGAGTCGGAAGCGGGGATCCGCGCAGGCGGTCCGGGCAAGCGTGTCCGGACCGGTCGACAGCACCCGTAGATCGCCGTTGGAGCCGCCGGCCGCGAACGCGTAACCGTCTCCCGACACCGCAAGTCGGCTGACGGCCTTGTTCCGGTCGACGAGCCGGGTCAGTTCGACGGGTTTCGCGGTGGCGTCCCAGAACACGATGGCGCCGTCGGCGCCGGCGGACACCAGCAGGCCGTCCGCGCCGAAGGCTACGCCGGTCACGCGATCGTCGTGGGCGCTCAGGATGCCCGTCGCCCGCGGTTTGACGGGGTCCGTCAGATCCCACAGCCGCACCGTATGATCGTCACCACCGGTTACCGCGGCACGTCCATCCTGACTGAAGGCCACCGTTACCACCGCACCGACGTGTCCGGTCATGGTGGCGACCTGGTGGGGCTGTGCCGGGTCGGTCAGATCCCATAGCCGCACGGTTTCGTTCACGGCAGCGGTGGCGAGAAGCCGACCGTCCGGGCGCAGTGCGATGTCGGTCACCAGT
>NZ_CAUVXO010000608.1:1836-2545 GCF_963555865.1 Protofrankia sp. Cr1 | reverse complement strand
GGTTCCGCCGGTCTCCCAGGTCCGGTCGGCCCAGAGCCGGGCGGTGTTGTCGCCGCCGCCGACCGCGAGGCTGCGGCTGTCCGCGCTCAGCGCGACACCGCTTGCCGGCCCGGTCACCGCCGGGCTGAGTTCGGCGGCCAGGGTCGGCTTGCCGCGGTCGCTGAGATCCCACAGCCGGACCCGGCCGTCGGCGTCGACCTCGGCGAGGGTCCGGCCACGGGCGTCCCAGGCGACATCGATCACCGTCGCGCCGCGTTGTGGCAGCGACACCGCGGATGACGCGACGAATGACGCGACCATGGCGCGCCGTGCCTGGGTCGTCGGGGCGATCCGGTATGCGGCGACGGCGAGTTGGCCGGCCAGCTCTGGGTCGCGCTGACGCTGTGTGTCCGCGTTGCCGGCAAGCTGCCGGGATACCGCGGCTCGGTCCACGCCCGTCGGACCGCTGTTTCGGCCCGCGGTTGCGACGGCCAGGACGGACGCCGTCGCAACCGCCGCCGTGAGACAGCTGAGCAGGACAAGCCCGCGTCGGCCCAGGCGCCGGCGGCGTGGGGTGGGCGTGACGGGGGCGGCCATTCGTCGGGCTGGCATTGATCCGGCTGGCATTGATCCGGCTGGCATGGACCTCGCCGGCATGGACCCCGCCGGCGCCGGCGATACCGCGGGGTACGGCGAGACCGGTACCGGCGAGACCGATACCGGTCGCGGC
>NZ_CAUVXO010000608.1:0-1591 GCF_963555865.1 Protofrankia sp. Cr1 | reverse complement strand
GAATCACGCTGCGGGAGCGCCAGGCGTCGGCGCGATCGACCGCCCCCCGCGGATCCTTTGCGCAGCCGTCCCGTCGATCGTCGGGTCGTTCCGGGTCCGCCCAGGCTCGCGGGGTCCAGGCTGCCCGTCAGGACGGCCCGCAGCGCGTCCGCACTCGGGCGTTCGGCTGGATCCTTGCGCATCGCGCGGGCGACCAGTTCGCGCAGGTCGTCGGGGATACCAAGAAGGCGTGGCTCGTCGTGGATGATCCGATAGAGGATCACTTCGGTAGGTCCTTCGCCCCATGCCGGATGGCCGGTCCCGGCGAAGATGACCACGCTTCCCCAGGCGAACACGTCCACGGCTGACGTGACGCCCTCGTCGAGGATTTGCTCGGGCGCCATGTAGGCGGGTGTACCGATCGGTTGTGCGCCGACATGGCTGATGTTGGTCAGAATGCTTGCCGACCGGGCGAGCCCGAAGTCGATCACTTTGGGGCCGACCGGTGACAGCAGCACGTTGGCCGGGGTCAGGTCGCGGTGGATGATGCCGGCATTGTGGATGGCGCTCAGTGCCGTTGCTACGCTCAGTGCGAGATGTTCAAGGTCGGCGGGTCGCAGCGGGCCGCGGGCGCTGACCATCCTCGACAGCGTCGGTCCCTCGACGTATTCGGTGACAAGGTAGGGCTGGGGGCCGTCGGGGTCGGCGTCGAGTACGGCCGCGGTCGCGAAGCGCTTCACCTTGCGGGCGCTTTCGGCCTCACGCCGGAACCGGGCGCGGAACTCGGGGTGTTCGGCGAGATCCGGGCGGATCACCTTGATCGCTACCCACTGGCCGTCCTGGCCGGAAGCGTCGGGGCGGGAGGCGAGGAAGACGGCACCCATCCCGCCCTGCCCGAGGCGGCCTGCGACGCGGTACGGTCCGAGCTCGCGGGGGTCGTCCGGCCGCAGCGGAGCCACGACAGCGCCCGACACGGGCGGTGGCGTCGTTCCCGGCACGGCTGCACCCCCCGGAAACGCGTCGACTTCCATGGTCCGATAGTGGTGTCACGGTACGCCACGCCCATGGTGGGGCGTCCAGAGCCTCGTGGCACCGGATGTTCGATCGCGATCATTGTCGCGCACCCGCCGCCGTCAGGGCAATCCCGTTATGGCGGGCGGCTCGGCGAGTTCAGCCGGATAGCGTGCCACCCGCGGGCTCCTCACCCGGCGTAATCAGACTGCCGAGAGCGGCCAACCGTGCGGGAACGGCCTGGTAATAGGACCACACCCCGCGTTTGTCACGGGTGAGTAGGCCGGCGTCTACGAGCACCTTGAGGTGGTGGCTGATCGTGGGCTGGGTCAGTCCCAGTGGTTCGGTCAGCTCGCACACGCACGCCTCACCGCCGGCATGGGCGTAGATCAAGGAGAGCAGCCGCAGCCGGGTGGGGTCGGCGATGGCCTTGAGGACACCGGCGAGCTGGGCGGCCGCCTCGGCGGAGAGGGGTTCGCGCGAGAGCGGGGTGGCGCAGGCCCAGTCCGCATTCGCGGCTGCCTCCGTCCCGAAACGGATGCTGGTCGCGGTCATGACTTCAGCATGCCTCGGCTATTGACAGCCGTCTATGGCTGGGGCA
>NZ_CAUVXO010000607.1:0-3044 GCF_963555865.1 Protofrankia sp. Cr1 | reverse complement strand
GCTCAGCCGCCCGCCGACCGGCAGGACCATCCGCACCGAGAACGTATCGGACAGACCGTGCAGCTTCCGCCGATATCTGACATCCGTCGACAAGATCGGCGCGAGTTTGTCGTCAGGTACGCCTATCCGGCCAAAAACCGTACCTAACGACAAGCAAACGCCGATCACCATCTCCACGATCAGCCGCACACGACCGATCAGGGGTGTGTGGCGGCGGGCAGGAAGGGGCTCGGGTCGCGGCCACGAAGAGCAGGGACCGGTCGCGTATGCGTTCCCGCAGGTAACGTTTGGAATCGGTGTCCTGGTAACGCTCGACACCGATGTAACGAAACCGGTGCGTTCCGCGGAACACAGACCCCGACCAGCGCCGGCCGGTCGGCACCGCAGCGCCCTGCGCTCGCAGGGAGCCGGACCGCTCGACCCGGAGATCGCCGATACCATCCAGGCCCGCCGCGGTACAGGCCCACCACGAGTGAGCCATTCCGAGTAACGATCGGCCACTCTGCGTGATTATTGCTGACAGTGGTCGATCTACGAGATGCCGGTGTCGGTGAACAAGAAAACGCGGGGCTCCGATAGGAAGGTTGTTCCGATCAAAGATCAACCCTAGGGAGTCCCGCGTCCCGATGAGTGGCACATACACCGCCGAGCTGCCCCTCGGCGAGCACACCGTTGCCCACCTGGCCGTACTGCTCACGGCCGAGCGTGAGCGCCGAGGCACCCGGAAGGAGACCCGCGCTCACCCTCTGAGCGCAGTCCGTGATGGTCTGCGCTGGTTCTGCGATGGGACCCGGGTCAAGCAACTCGCCGGCGACCACGGGATCGGCCGGTCGACGGCCTACACCTACCTCCATGAGGGCATCGCGGTGCTGGCGCTGCGGGTACCTGACCTGCGCAATGCCCTACTGGCCGCGAAGGCGGCCGGTTACGATCATGTGATCGTCGACGGTTCGGTGATCGAGACCGACCGGGTGCGCACCCCGGTCCCACCAAAGACGTGGATCTCTGGCGGTCCGGGAAGATCCATAATCATGGCGGCAACGTCCAGGTCGCCTCCGCGCCCGACGACGGCTGGCCGCTGTGGGTGTCCGGCGTCCGCCCCGGCCGCGAGCACGACACCACCGCGCTGCGGGCCGTCGGCGAACGCGCGAATGCCCTTCTGAAGCATTTCCGGGCCCTGCGGAACATCAGCCTCGACCCCTGGAAGATCGGTCTCATCGCGAAAGTCGCCCTCGTGATCCTTCACATCGAGCACGGCCGCACCACCTGACAGCCAACACGGGAACACGCCATTGATGCTACGCAACGCAACGGATGGTTACGCGGAAAGGCTCACTCCGCGAACGACGTCCGTAGAGTCCCATCCCGGTATGCTCCTTCGCGCTGGTCATCGTCCCGGTTACTCCGCAGCGCGACCCGCTCGAACTGGCCGCTACCCGCAACTCCCCTCACTGCGACCAGCCGATCATCGTGGCCGTTTTCTCGTTTTCCCAGGTAAACGGTCGCGAGGCGGGATGCTCAGGATGGCGCCGGCCAGCGTGTCCGGGGGCGCCCGGCAGGCGTCACTACCGCAAAATAAGGCCGGTTTCTGGCACCACACAGGCGGTCACGGGCTGATCAGCGGTCGGAAGGCGGCCTGTATCTGGGAATCGGAGGGGGTGACGTAGTTCTTCGTGTCGTAGCCGTAGAACTTGGAAGGGCAGCTTGCGCCGCTGATCTCCAGTCTGGTGTCGGTCACGAGTCGTCCGGTTCGTAGCTCGTAAACGCGAACGGGCAACGCCACCCGGTAAAACGTCACGTTCTCGACGCCTATAGATCGATTGGATGTATATGGGCAGGTTTCGACCGCGGCTCCTAACTCGGAGTTGCCGACGCAGAGCACCCGGGTGGCAGTGGTGACGTCATCGGTCCTCCACTCGGCGGGGAGATTGTCCACGTACCTTTTGTTGCCGAATATCAGTGCGCGGTTCGGCCCGCCCGAAGGTGCGGCTGTGTACGGAACCGGAGCGGAGCAGTACGCCGGTTGGCCGGAGGCCGACGACTCCAGCAGGCGGCGTAGGTTCGCCTCCTCGATCTTCTGATTGACCTGTTGTATTCCCTCCCGGGCTTTGGCGGCAAGCTCGTGGCCGGGGTACTGGTCGAGCAGCTGCTGGTATTTCGCCCGCGCATTCTCCCAGCCCCCGGCCGCCAGGAACCTGTTGCCGCAGTCGACCAGCGCCGCAGGCGCGAGCTGTAGGACGACCTGGGCGGCGCGATCCAGCCCCTTGCCGCCGGGCGGGCGCGCGGCGAGCCAGGTAGTGATCTTCGCGGTGTCGCAGGGATCCTTGGTCGGTAGGCCGTCGAGGAACCGGTCCAATGCTCCCTGCACCATTTTCTCATGGCCGGGCAGCTCTGTGAGGACGGTGGAAAGCTGTCGGAAACCGGTGTCCAGGGCTGCGGTGTCGCCGGCCCACCCGGCGTCGAGATGGCCGGCGGCCGTCCGCAGCAGTGCGCATGCCTTGACCATGTTCTCGCCGTCGGCGACCGGAGAGACAGCGACCATGCGGTGAGCGGGCGTCACCCTGTCCATGGCGGCCGTCACACGCCGGCAGTCGTTGGCGCGGCTGGCCGACGCCACGTCCCCCTCGATCTGCGCGATGTCGAAGCGGAGGAAGCCGAAGGCCAACAGTACCGGGAGCACTAAGGCGAGGGCGATGGTCCATTGTCTGCCCGACCGGTTCGGCCACATCCGGCCCCGGCGCGGCCGCCCACCAGCCAGATACCAGCCGTGTGCGATGACGGCCACCCACCACAGCAGCACGACGATCCCGAACCACAGCACCTGCGCGACCGAGGCGAGGACGATGAGGAGCTCGGCTGTGATCAGGGTGACGACGACGGCGAGCTGTCCCCGGCCCAGCATCAGGTACCCACCACCGAACAGGGATGCGTTGGCAAGCGCGACGGCCAGCGGGTCGTGGGGCCGGGCCGCAGCCTTCGGCCGTGGCTCGGCCTGCGTCATGGGTACGTCCTTCCTGCTTCTCTGGCTCTCGCTCGTCGGCCGG
>NZ_CAUVXO010000606.1:1273-3450 GCF_963555865.1 Protofrankia sp. Cr1 | reverse complement strand
GCGCTAGAGGTCTTGGACGGGCGAAGCCGTCATGATCGAGTCAAGTTCGTGGGCGTGAGTCAGGCTGCCAGACCTGCGTGTTCGGCGAGTTGGTTGATGGCGGTTTCGTAGGCGGTGGCTGCACGTCGTAGGGGTGGCGGATCGTTGCTGTGCGGGTCGGTGAGTTCGGCCATGCCGGTGCGCAGGAGCCGGTTGTAGGCGCGGGTGAGGAACAGTGCGTGTCGCAGGCCGGCGTCGGTGACCTGGTAGCGGTGGGTGTGCGGGATGCGTTCGATGAGTCCGTGCAGACGCAGGCGCCGCAGGTCGTAGGTCATCTGTCCGCTGGTCATGGTGGCGGGCTGGCGGCCCAGCAGGGGCGCGAGGATGTCGCGCAGGTCGCGGTTGGTGAAGCCGTGGGGCAGCAGACGGAAGACCAGGAGCGCGGAGAGCAGCGCGTGGACGCGGGGATCGGTGAAACGCAGTCCGGGGATCCGCTGCCCGCCGCTGGTGGTGAGGGGGTCGTGGACGGCGGTGAAGGCGGCGTGTCCGGCGGCGGGGTCGTGGCTGATTCGTTGGACGCCGAGCAGGCGTCGGTTGGCGGTGGTGCCGATCTGTCGGAGTGCCGGCAGGTTGGTCAGCCGTTTCCCGATCTGGAAATCCCCGGTGTTGTTGATGGTGGTCTCGGTGCGTAATGCCTGTCCTTCCTTGTGGTACTGCTTGACGGTGGTGTGTTTGTAGTCGATGTGCAGGCTGGGGGTGACGCCGTCGGTGATGATCCGGGTCCGGAACCGGCCGGGGGTGGCCCGCGGGCCGGTGCGCATGAGGCGGCGGTCGAAGACGAGACCGACCTGGTCGGGGCGGCCGAGGTCGAGGTTGTCCCGGATGACCTGTTCGAAGAAGATCCGCCCGGAGACGGGCCGGTCGAGCATCTGGGTGAGGGAGAACTCGGCCTGCAGGACCGAGAGGTCGTAGCGGTAGCCGGCGGCTCGGTCGGCCGCGGTGAACGGGTGCGGCAGACGTGCCAGCCATTTCCGTAGCAGGGCGTCGATCTGTCCGGGTCCGAGTGTGTCGCAGATCGCCTGCAGGGTGGGCGCGTCGTCGACGGCGGCGAAGGCGTTGTCCAACGCGGTGAAGCCGATGCCCGCGTGGGCGGCCTGGCGTTTGGCCCATTCATGCCCGTTGATGCACAGTTTGGCGTTGTAGGGGAAGTAGGAGCAGAACTTCAGGAAGAACGGGCCGAAGTCGTCGTCGACGCAGTAGAAGTAGAACTGGTTGATGACCCCGGTGGTCTTGACGATCCACGGGTAGGCGTTGCCGTCGGCGTCACGGCGTTTCTCGGTACGACACAGCGGGGTTTTCTCCTGTGCCCGTCCGATGAACAGCACTCCTTCGGTGCCGGTGAACCGGGCGAGGTGCTGGTGCGCGACGTCGTCCTTGCGTTGCCCCTTGACGAAGTCGACCCAGGGCAGGTTGTGGTCGTGGGCGAACCGGTGCACCGCGGTGACGAACGCGTCAGTGATCCGGGCCAGCGGGGCGGTGGAGGCGACGGGTAGCCCCAGCTGGCGGTGCACGTACCCGACCAGCCCCAGGGGGAACTGCAACTGCGGCACGTACACGTTGAGGTACATCCGGTCGATGCACTCGACCTCGAAGGTCACGTGGTCGGACAGGACATCGGCCACGGTGCGCGGTAGCGTCATGGCAAGCTCCGGTCGGACGGAGGCTTTCCAGCTAACCACCGCCGCATGAGCGGTACCACCCACGGGGCCCGCTTGGGCGCCGTCGACCGCCGGCCGGAGCCCGCAGCGGCAGCCGAGCGGCGCACGCCTCGTCGGGCTGGGGCGAAGCCCCGTTAGTAGTACTTCGTTAGGTTAAGTTGATGTTGACGGGTGGGGGTAAGACGAGAACAGGACGGACCCACCCACTCATGATTGTGTAAACGATGGAACTGACGCTCCGCGAGATCCACCAGGTACAGCCCCGGCTGGCGGCGTTCACCGCACAGATGCTCGACGGCCTGGCACGCAAGGACCAGCGGGCCACCGGCGAGCTGTACGTGCGCGGCCTGCTGAGCGAGGGCCAGCGCAAGGCGATGCAGCCGATGGCCACCCGGCTCGGGATGGACTACCAGCGTTTCCAACAGTTCATCACCTCCTCGACCTGGGACTACACCCAGGTACGGCGCAACGTGGCCACCT
>NZ_CAUVXO010000606.1:0-875 GCF_963555865.1 Protofrankia sp. Cr1 | reverse complement strand
GGGCCGTATCGGCGATCGAACCGGTCGCCTACGTCGTCGACGACACCGGCCTACCCAAGGACGGCAACGCCTCGCCCTGCGTGGCCCACCAGTACTGCGGCCAGCTCGGCAAGACCACGAACTGCCAGGTCGCGGTCAGCATCCAACTGGCCACCGACACCGCATCCCTGGCCGCCGACTGGCGGCTGTTCTGCCCGCCATCCTGGGACGACCGGACACTGCACGACCCCACCGACGCCGCGGCGGCCCGCCGCCGCAGAGCGGCGGCGAAACTCCCCGACGACGCGCGGCACCGGGAGAAGTGGCGTCTCGCGCTGGACATGCTCGACGAGACCACCGGCAGCTGGGGGCTGCCCCGGCTACCGGTGACCGCCGACTGCGGCTACGGCGACACCACCGGCTTCCGCCGCGGTCTGGAAGACCGCGGCCTGGACTACGTGGTCGCGGTCAGCCCCGACCTGTCCGCCCACCCCGCCGACGCCGTCCCCACGACCCCGCTCTACCCCGGCCGGGGACGGCCCCCCATCGGGAAATACCCGGACAAGCCCTCCAGCCTGGGTGCGTTGGCGCGGGCCGCCGGCCAGGACGCCTACCAGCCCGTCACCTGGCGTCACGGCAGCCGCCGCGGCCAGGACAACCCCGACGCGGCGCTGCGGTCCCGCTTCCTGGCCCTGCCGGTCCGCCCGGCGAACCGGGACATCCCCCGCGCACCCGACGCAACGCTGCCGGTGCGGACCCTGCTGGCCCAGTGGCCCGAGGGGACAGACAGCCCGACCGACTACTGGCTGTCGAACCTTCCCGCCGACACCCCGCTACCCGTCCTGGTCCGCCTCGCGAAGATCCGCTGGCGGGTGGAACACGACTACCGGGAGTTG
>NZ_CAUVXO010000605.1:1478-3614 GCF_963555865.1 Protofrankia sp. Cr1 | reverse complement strand
CTCCGTACAGGTCGATCACGAAGTCGAGGTAGGCCCGGTACTGCTCGCCGGTGGTCGCGGCCTGCCACACCTGCCGTTCGTACCGGCCGAGGTTGGCGACGTCGAACGGCCGGCACCCGACGGTGTCGAGAAGGCGTTTGCGGGTCGTGTGGATCGCGAACCGGCCGATGTCCACGGCGATCCAGCTCCGGCCCAGCTTCTCGGCCACCGCCGCGGTCGTGCCGGACCCGGCAAAGCAGTCCAGGACGATGCTGCCCTCGTCAGAGGACGACCTGATGATCCGCTCTAGCAGCGCCTCGGGCTTCTGCGTGTCATACCCAAGCCGTTGGTGCGCTTGGGAATTAATGGGGTCTATATCGGTCCATGTATCCTGTAGGGAGACTCCATCACTTTCGTCAAGATAGCGTTTGAATCGCGGGACCGCACCCGGGCGCGGCTGTACCACCCTGTTTTCTGCGACCAACTGATTCATGCGGTCTTTGGAGTAACGCCAGTATCTCGTCACTCCCATTACTTCGTAGGATGGATTTCCCTTTGCAGCTCCGCCGGGACCGGTCATGTCCCATAGGCCGTAGCGTCTTCCGGTCTCCGACTCCACATGTGGATATTTTGCGGCCAGATAGTCTTCGTCGTGGGCCGTATTGATCGTGTTAAAAATAAAATTTGAACTTTTGCTATAATATGTAATGACGTCGTGGACCGGGCCGAACTGCCGGCCGCCCTGGCGTCCATCTGAATGTGCGGTTGTCCGCTTCCAGATGATTTCAGCGCGGAAGTTCTCGGGGCCGAAGATCTCGTCGAGGATGGCACGGGCGTGGTGGCTGACGTTCGGGGCCAGGTGCAGGAAGAGCGACCCCCGCTCGGAAAGCAGCTCCCGGAGCAGGATGAGACGTTGATAGAGCATCTGGAGATAGGAGTCGACGCCCTTGCCCCAGGTGTCCCGGTACGCCTTCTCCTCCACGATCGAGGAGATCTTGGCCAGATCCTGGTCAGCGCCGTTCGCGCCGTCCCCGACCGCGATGCGGACCTTGTAGTCCTGCCGGGAGTCGAACGGCGGGTCGATGTAGACGAGGTCGACCTGCCCGGCGAGCTCGTCCGCGAGGCTCGCGAGCACATGGAGGTTGTCGCCCCAGATCAGCCGGTTGCGCCAGCCGCCGTCGCCGCTGTCACCCGGGTCGGCCTCGAACAGCGAGCCCCGGTCGGCCCGCGGGCTGTTGACCGTCTCGACGACCTGCAACGGCAGCCGCAGCCGCGGCACCTCCGCTGACTTGCCGTCCCATTCCAGCCGCACCCTGCCCACCGGACCACCTCCAGCGTCCAGTATCGGGGATGGGAGACCCAGGCCTCCCGTCCGGCAGCTTCCTGTGGACAGTGGCCGCTGGCGAACCGTGGCATCCTGTGGACAACGGCGTGCCGGCCGGACGGTTCACACCGGGGTCGTCCCGGCGGGCGGGCCGAGCAGGTAGCGCAGTAGGACCACGTCGCCGATCCGACGGACCTCGGCCAGTTCCATTCGGTGGCCCGGATGATGAGGGAACATGCCGTTGCCGACGAAGCGGGGCGCGGCCGGGTCGCCGACGAAGAACGGCGCGATCACCAGGTGGATCTCGTCCGCGAGTCCGGCGGTGAGGAACCGGGTGTGGACCGTGCCGCCGCCTTCGACCATCAGCCGGCGCACGCCACGGGCGGCGAGGTCGGCTAGGACGACGGTCAGGTCGAAGTGGGTCCCCGGCGTCCACGATGGATGCCACGTCAGCGAGGCGCTCCCGGGCCCGGGCCGCCGCGGGGCTGGCAGCGTAGACGATTTTCTCGATCGTCCCCTCGGTGAAGAAGGCCGCTGTCGGGTCGAGCTCGCCGCGGCTGGTGATAGTGATCTTAATTGGGCTCTCCGGCAGGCCGCGGGCCGTCCGCTCCTCGCGGCGGGTCGTCGACCGGACCATCAGCCGGGGGTTGTCACGACGGACGGTGTTCGCGCCTACCAGGATGGCGTCGACACCGGCACGGACCTCGTCGACCCGGTCGAAGTCGGCGTCGTTGGACACCAGCAGGCGTCGGTCGGTGGCGTCGTCGATGTAGCCGTCCACGGACATGGCGACCGACAGCAGGACGTACGGGCGTTCAGCCACGCGGGACTCC
>NZ_CAUVXO010000605.1:0-916 GCF_963555865.1 Protofrankia sp. Cr1 | reverse complement strand
AGCCTCGTCGTTGACCAAAAAATATACAGATGAGTAATCGGACGACCGTGAAACGTCGGCATAGCGGTAGGATTGCGGTGAGTACCAGGACCTCTTTCGCACGGTGACCTTCGCACGGTGACCTTCGTACAGGGATGGTGGCGTCCATGGCACGCGGATCTCGGCAGCGTTGCTGCCGGTGTGGCGTCCGGCTGGCACATCATGACCTGGTCGATCCCCAGGACGGCGGTGAGTGAGAGAATGACCGACGGTAGAGAGCGGACCTTCGCGGTCCTTCGGCTCACAGGCGAGCGTTTCACGCCACCGGGTATTCCGGTCGCGGCGCTACCCGAAATCGTTGCCTATCAGGACATCGTCGCCGAGGTTGCGAAAGCCTTGTTCCGTCGTAGCCATCCCGGCCGTCATCGTGTTCCCAAGGGTTTCTTCGAACGGCTGGGTCTTCGACTTGAGGCGGTGGACGTTGGCAGCGCGATGCCAGTTCTGACGCGCTCAGCGGGACCGGGTGATGCGCTGTTCGACAGCGTCGACGAGTTCGACGCCGCTCGGGATCTGGTTGCCGAAATGCTCGCTGCTGCCGCTGAACGTGGAGATCTCCCTGACGGTTTTCCGCCGGTTCCACCGATGATTCTTCGTCGGTTCGGCCAGACACTTGAGAAAGACGAGGGACTCCAGGTCGGGACGCGGGAGAGCAACTGGTCATCGGCACCCGTGTACACGCAGTTAGTGCGACGACGACTCCTGCTACGCCGCTTGGGGAATTACACGGACGCAGTTGCCGCTACCGGGATCCTGATTGATCTCGCTCCTGGTAGGGGAACCTTTACGATCAGGACCGAGGCTGGCGTCTCGGTAACCGCCAATTATGACAACGACAATTTCGCTGTGGTACGTGATGCTGCCGAACCGACGCCTAAGC
>NZ_CAUVXO010000604.1:0-3057 GCF_963555865.1 Protofrankia sp. Cr1 | reverse complement strand
GGCGCACTGCCTCATGGACGTTGACCGCCCAGCCCCGCCCGTCATCAACGAGTAGGCCCCGATCGATTCTTTCGGTGATCGTTGGGAGCGCGAGCGCAGGGAAGAGTACGGCGCCGACGTATGCGAACAGGTGTGCCTTCGTGAGACAGGCGAACACTTTCCTTCCCTGGTCCCACCGATGTGTTGGACCGCCCCAGGTGATCCTGCTATCGCTCGCCACATACAACGACGACGGTGCACGTGCGTCGACTGCGACCCACCCGACGAGAGAAGTCATGCACGCTCCGATAGCAAGAGGCTGAGGACGGCCTATAGTAGGTGTGCCGGCCAGCCCAGTTCCATCGACGGCTGGACGTGCCTCCTGCCGCTGCTCGCAGCAGCACGGCCGGGGACGCAACTCCTGGGGCCGCCCGCCGGGGCGGTACGAGGTGTCCCTGCGGGCGCCCCAGGGCGCCCGCACCCAGGTCGAGTCCAGGACGACCGCGGACCTCCCGACCTGCATGACCGGCAGGGTTGCCGGCGCCGCGGCCGGTCGGGGTTGGCCTGCGTGGCAGGCTAGTCACGGTGTGGCACCATTGGGGGTGTGGTCGCAGGCGCGGGGGGCTCAGGTCTTGGAGAAGCGAGTCGATTTTTTCATCTCGCATGCAGGGCCCGATTCCGACTGGGCGCAGTGGGTGGCGGTTACCCTCTTGGATGCCGGATACAGCGTCGAGTTGGACGTGTGGGACTGGACTGCGGGTACCAGCTTCGTCGCAGCGATGAACTCTGCGCTGAGCCGCGCGGTTCGAGTATTGGCCTTGGCTAGTCCAGAGTATTTTGCCCGTACCTGGACCGCGGCCGAGTTGGACGCGGCGATCGTGCGCCAGGTGCAGGACGGCGGGTATCTCGTGCCCGTGCAGATACGGCCATGCGAACCGGGGACGTTCCCACCACTTCTTGATCCCCTTGTTCGGATCGAGCTGGATGGCGTCGATGAACCGGCTGCGAGGGCGCGCCTGTTGGAAGGACTGGCAGGCCCGCGCCGACCAGCGTCGGGGCCGTTCCCATTTCCTGGCTCCGGCGAGGTAGGAAAGCCGCCAGCGGGCCGCTCTGGGCCACCGATTGCCTTTCCGGGGCGTCTGCCGCCCGTCTGGGGCCCGGTGCCTGCGCGCAACCTCTTCTTCACCGGCCGCGAGTCCTTGCTCGCTCGGTTGAATGATCAATTTTCAGGGGAGTCGAGCTCCGTCGCGGTTTCCGCCTTGCAAGGTCTAGGTGGAGCGGGTAAGACGCAGCTCGCGGTCGAATATGTCTGGCGGTCTGCCGATCGGTATTCGATGGTCTGGTGGATTGATGCGGAGACAAGCACATCATTGACCGCAGGACTTGCCGCCCTCGCCGACTCGATGGAGGTCGGCTCTGGTGACATTCCTAGCCGGGCTAGAGCTGCGTTGGCGGAACTGGGCCGCCGCGCAGGTTGGCTGCTTGTCTACGACAACGCAGCCGATGCCGCAGTGGTCACGGAATTTCTGCCACCTTCGCCCGGCCGGCTGATCGTCACTTGCCGCGATCCAGCCCTTTACCGCGTAGGTGCGACTCTGGTCGAGGTTGGCGAGTTCACTCGGGACGAGACGATCGAACTACTGCGCCGTCATGTCCCCAGTCTCGAAACGTCAACTGCCGATCAGCTCGGTCGGGTGCTGGGCGATCTGCCCCTCGCCGTCGACCAGGCTGGCGCATTCCTTGCCGCCAGCGGCATGACCGCCACCAGCTATATCGACCATCTGGGCGCCCACGCGCAGCTGCTGCTCGGCGACGCGACGCTTCACCACGCGGGGCTCGCTGCAACGGTTGCCACCGCATACGAGCGGCTGGCCAGCGAGCATCCCGCCGCCGCCGCCCTGCTCGACCAACTGGCCTGTCTCGCCCCGGAGCCGGTACCCCTCGCAGCACTTCCCACAGGAACCGCCCAGCCGGTCCCAGGGGCACTGCTCGCAGCCGATCCGCTCGCTCTCCACACGGCGCTGGCCGTGATCGGTCGATATGCCCTCGCCCGTCGTTCCGGCACCAGCCTGCACATCCACCGTCTGGTGCACACCATGCTGCGCTCCCGTCGCACCACTACGCAGACTCGTGCGGCCTTGGAAGCCGCGCTGACCCTGCTGGCCACCGCCAGCATCGGCCAGCCGGAAAGCCCCGCCGATTGGCCCGTCTTCGCTGCCCTCACCCCCCACGTCATTGCCGTCGCCTCTCAGCTAGCCGCAACTGACGACCTCACGGAACCTGTCGAATTCCGCCGGCTGCTGGACCGCACCTGCTGGTATCTCCACTGTGCAGGCCAAAATTTCGCGGCTCGCGAACTCGCTGAGCCGGCACGAGACCGATGGATCACACTTCACGGCGCCGACCACTCTTTGAGCCAGACCATCACTATCACGCTCACCGCGGCTATGGCCGACCTCGGCCAATATCAGTCAGCGCGGACCTTGGCGGAAGACACGCTGGCGCGCCGGCGACGGCTGCTTGGTGATGACGACCTCGACTCCCTAGGCGCGGCATCGAACCTCGCCTGTCGGCTCGCCGACCTCGGCGACTATCGGGCGGCCCAAATTCTCGACGAGGATACGCTGAGCCGCTCCCGGCGCGTTTTCGGCGACGATCACGCCTTCACTCTGAACGTAGCGAACAACGTCGGGCTTCGGCTGGCCTCGCTCGGCTACTACACCGAGGCACGGGCATTGCTGAAGGACACCCTCGACCGGCGACGCCGTCTGCTTGGCGACGACAGCCCCGAGACCCTGGGTACGGCAACAAACCTGCTCACAACGATCATCAGCCTTGGCGACCACCGGAGCGCGCGCAAGCTGGCCGAAGATACCCTCGATCGCCAGCGGCGGATATTCGGCGAAGATCACCCGAAGACCCTGGGCTCGGCAAACAATCTTGCTGTCGCTCTGGCGGGTCTTGGGGATTACCAGCACGCGAGGCAACTGGCAGAGGATAACCTCGCTCGCAAGCAGCACCACTTCGGCGATGACCACCCGGATACTTTGGACGCCGCGCACAATCTCTCCATCTGGC
>NZ_CAUVXO010000603.1:0-3064 GCF_963555865.1 Protofrankia sp. Cr1 | reverse complement strand
TACCACGCGGTATCATGTGGGTTGTGGCTATGACGCTCAGGCTCAGCGATGAACAGACGGAGGCGCTCCGGCGGAAGGCGGAGGCTGAACATCGTTCCATGCAGCAAGTCGCGCTGGCTGCCATCGACGCCTATGTTCACCAGGCGACTCCCGTGCGCCGCCAGTCGGTTCCGGTCACTGAGCTTATGACGATGTTCGAGGACCTGCCTCCGATGAGCGCAGAGGCGTTCCGTGCCGATCAGGGGCGCTACGCGGACGCTGAGGCATACTTCGACGCCTACGAACGCGTCCGCGAGCCCGGGGACGGCGAGTGACTGCCCGCTACCTGCGCGGGCTCGGCGACACGAACATCCTGATATGCCTGGAACGGCTGGCGGTCGATCAGCTGCCCGCCGAGCTCCTCACCAGCGCGGTCAGCCTCGCCGAGCTGTCGGCCGGGGTGCACTCGGCCGTGGATGCCCGTGAACGCGCCCGGCGGGTCCTTCGCGTCCAGCGAGTCGAGGCGACCTTCAGCCCGCTGCCCTTCGATGTTGAGGCCGCCCGGCAGTACGGGATTATCGCCGCCGAGACGATCGCCATGGGCCGCAAGCCACGCGGCCGCGTCGCCGACCTGATGATCGCCGGCATCGCGGCAGCGAACAAGCTTCCTCTGTTCACCACCAATCCCGCAGATTTCCGCGGGCTTGAATCGGTCGTTACTGTCGTTCCAGTTCCTGTCCCGGCGGCCGCTCCTTGAACGGTGCGGATCGCCGATTTTCGGCTGCATACTGTATATCTGCCGCGCCGGGGGTTTTGCATCGACGAGTAGCAGCCGCTCAGCGTACCCGCCACCCGGATATTATCGCGGCGCGTAAGGGACTGTGCGTTTTCAGGGCCGCGTCGAGTAGTTGATGATTGGGTGGCGGTCACCGTGGGCCGCCATTGGTGGCGGCCGCTGCTGTGCAGATGACATATCCCATGGGCGTATGTCAGGTGACGACGCGGCGGCGGAAGTGGCGTATTCCCTGCCAGAGCAGCAGGGCCGTGAAACCGATGAGGGCAGGGTAGATGATGTAGAGGCTCAGGTGGTGGGTGGGGGTGACGGAGGCGCGAAAGCCCTCGCTGACGTAGGTCAGTGGATTGGCTAGCGACAGTGCCTGCACCCAGCGGATGGGGCCGAGTGTGCTCCATGGGTAGAGGGTGCAGCCGAGGTAGAGCAGCGGCGTCAGCATGATTGCGAAGAGTGCGGTGACGCTGCGTGGATCGAGGGCGGTGCCTAGGAAGAGGCCGAGGCTGGAGCACATCAGCGCGCCGATTGGTGCGAGTGTCAGGAGCAGGGGCCAGTGGAGGTGGATGTCGGGTCGGGCGGAGGGGACGAACTCGGCGAGGGGGAAGACGACGATCGCGGCGAGCATGCCTTGCAGCGCGCCGGCGATGATTTTCGCGAGCGCGACGAGTCCGACGGGGATCGGGGACAGGACGCGGTCGTCGATCTCGCGTGTGTAGCCGAATTCCTGGATGAGTGGCATGGCGACCGCGAAGATGCCCTGGAACAGGACGACCATCGCGAGCATCCCGGCGAGGAGTGTGGTGGCTTCGTCGCCCGCCTGGGCGCCGGTGCCGTGGCCGGGGGTGATTTTCGGGGTGACGTAGCCGAGGACGAACAGCAGCATCAGGGGTTGCACGACGGTGCGGGCGAGGAAGTTGCTTGGCTGCTTGCGTAGCACGGTGAGGTCGCGGGCGAGCAGGGCGCCGACCGCGCGGCTGGTCGCGACGACGGAGGGGTGGACCGGTGTGGCGGCCGGGTCGGGGACGGCAGTGGCGGTGTTCATCGGTCGCGGAGCTCTTTGCCGGTGAGGCGGATGAAGACGGTTTCCAGGGAGGGTTCGTCGACGCGGATGTCGCGCAGGACAATGCCTGCGCCTGTTACAGCGGCGACGATGGCCGGGAACGCTGCTCGCCCTCCGTGGACCATCAGCAGGACGGCGTTCTGCAGAATGTGGACGTCGTGGATCCCGGGCACCTGCTCGCGCAGCAGTGCTGCCAGCTGCCGTGGCGGTGTCTCTGCCGCCACCGTCACGACCGTGTCGGCGGCCATCGACTGCTTGAGGCTCGCGGGCGTGTCGAGGGCCAGCAGGCGTCCGTGGTCGATGATGGCTACCCGGTCGGCGAGCTGGTCGGCTTCCTGCATGTCGTGGGTGATCAGCATGATCGTCTGACCGGCGGCGCGCAGCTCGCGGACCATGCTGTGCAGGGCGAGACGGCTTTGCGGGTCCAGGCCGGTGGTCGGCTCGTCGAGGAAGAGGATCGCGGGCTGGTGCAGGATCGCGCGGGCGATCATCAGCCGCTGGGTCATGCCACCTGACAGGCCGTCCACCGGTTTGCCGGCGACGTCCGCGAGCGTGACCTGCTCAAGTCGGAGATCGGCCTGCCGGCGGGCGTCGGCGGTGCGCATGCCGAAGAACCGCCCGTGGAAGATCAGGTTCTCCCGCACGGTCAGGCTGCGGTCGAGGGTGTTGCGCTGCGGGACCACGCCGATGTTCCGGCGGGCGTCGGCGGGTCGGCCCGCGACGTCGATCCCGGCTACCCAGGCTCGGCCGGCCGTCGGCACGACACCCGTGGTCAGCATGCCCACCGTGGTGGACTTGCCTGCGCCGTTTGGGCCGAGGAGGGCGAACACCTCGCCCCGGCGGACCGACAGGTCAAGGCTGTCCACGGCGGCCGTGCCATCCGGGTAAGTCTTGCTCAGTCCATCGGCGTGGATCACCGTCTCGACGGACGCGGAACCTTGCGGGGCAGACACGGTGCGGCGCTGGAGGAGAGAGGACATGGACGCTCCTAGTATTGGACTAGACCGTCTAGTCCAAGTTCTCTCGCTAGTATTGGACTTGTGAGTCCAAGCGGTCAAGGTGGTCGAGCTCGCGCCCCGGCCTTGGCGGCCTCAGCGCCGGACACGCACCCGGGCCGGCCCGACAAGCGGCGGGCGATCATCGACGCGGCCCGGCGGGTGTTCCTGTGTAACGGCTTCACCGACACCAGCGTCGATGCGATCGCGGCCGAGGCCGGGGTCTCCAAGCAGACGATT
>NZ_CAUVXO010000602.1:1061-3527 GCF_963555865.1 Protofrankia sp. Cr1 | reverse complement strand
CCGGCAGGTTACAGGTTCGAGTCCTGTCGCGGGAGCGCTATTTGAGTATGTCGCTGCGCATCGGTCAGGTGCGGGCCTGTCGCGCCGCGCCAGGCGCAACCGCACGCATCACCTCGTCAGCGGGGTCGCCCCACCCGATCCCGACGATGACGACCGTGGTGGCGCCGGCGTCCACGTAGCGTTGGATCCCAGCCCGACACTGCTCGGGCGTGCCATGGACGATCAGCTGGTCGACGACCTCGTCCGGGATCGCAGCGACCGCGCCACGCCGGTCGCCCGCCGCCCACGCATCCCACATCGGTGTGAGCAGTTTCTCCCGCCCCAACCAGCGCTGGTAGGCGGCGTAGACCTCCACGTTGAGATACGCGGCGATCATTCGCCGGGCGTCGGTGCGCAGCCGATCGGGGTCCGGATTGGTCGAGACGAAGACCTTACAGACGATTTCCCTGTCCGGACCGACCTCGGCGCGCACGGTGTCACGCAGGTCGTCCGCGGACAGCCAGTTGAGGATGACGCCGTCGGCCTCGCGCGACGCCATCCGCAGCATCCCCGGCCGCAGCGCGGCGACCAGAAGCGCCGGTGGCACCTGTGGGACCACTCCGAGGCGGAAACCGCGCACGGTGAAGGTGTCGAACGCCGCGTCGACCCGCTCACCCGCGAACGCCTGCCGCAGGAAGCGGACCATGTCGCGGGTGTGGCGGTAGGGCTCGGTGAACGGGATGCCGTTCCAGCCCTCGACGATGGGCTTGGATGACGCTCCGATGCCGAGCGCGAACCGGCCGGGTGCGGCTTCGGCGAACGTGGCCGCGGTGGTGGCCAACAGCGCCGGCCCGCGGGTGAAGACAGGCAGAATCGCCGTTCCCAGCCGCGCGGTCGGCACCCAGCACGAGGTGAGTGCCAACGGGATGATTCCGTCGGTAGTGTCGGCCTCGGCGGACCAGAAATCGGTGTAGCCGAGTTCGGACAGTTCCACGAACAGTTCACGACTGGCGGACAGCGGCACGTCGAGGACCGGAAGATGAACGCCGTAACGGGCCGCACCCGCCGCACCACGACCATCCATACCGCTACTTTCCGTCATTGATCGAAGACCTCCGAGCGAAGTAACGAGGGAGCCATGCCATTCGTCAGCGGCGGTGTTGTCGTCGAAGAGATCGACGAGGTGAGTTGGCGGGTCCTGGAGGCGGTCGTGTATCAGGGCAACGAGCAGCTGTTCACTGTCGAGAAGGGCTTCGTCACCGACTTCGCGTCGGTACCGCAAATCTTCACCTGGCTGATACCCAGGTATGGACGGTACACCAAGGCAGCCATCCTCCATGACTGGCTTTGGGGACTGGCAGACCGTGGCGGCATCGAACGCGCCGACGCGGACGGAATCTTCCGGCGCGCGATGCGGGAACTGGACGTGTCCTTCTTACGGCGCTGGCTCATGTGGGGAGCGGTCAGGCTCGCCGCTGTCCGCAAGTCAGGACTTTCCACCCTGTGGCACCCCGGGTTCGGTCAGTTCGCCGCGTTCGTCGCGGTCCTGGTTCCCGGCTTTCTCTTCGTGCTCGTACCCGGACTCGTCGTCCTGGCCGCGCTCGGCGTCTTCTACGTCGCCGAATCCGTCACGTTCGTCCTGCTGAAGATCGGCGGAGGCCGGAAACCATCGGGAACCCCGGCAAAGAAGATCAACCGCCCGTCATTCCCCTGGACGTCGTCGTAGGGCCTGCGACCGGGCTGCCCGGGAATGGGCAGCCCGAGAATGGGCCGCCTGAGAATGGGCCGCCCGGGAACGCAGCGCGAGGGATCCGGCGAACAGCCCGACGGTGATGGCAAACTGGCCGAACCACCAGGGCGCCAGCACATGGTGACCAGATGTCGGGCACAGCGCCGACAGCAGGACGAGACCCGCGCTTGCATAGGTGGCCAGGCCGTACCCGGCGCGTCGGCCGGCGAGCAGCGTCACGACGGCGGCGAGCAGGATCAACAGGGTCACGTTGCCGACGGCGTTGATCCAGGCGGGCACAACCGGATCCGGGCCGTCCGGTATCGGCTCGATCGCCCCGGCGGTGAGGAAACCGACCACCATGACCAGTGCCCACAGCCGCGCCGTCGTGGGCCGCATGCCCAGGGCGCGCACCGCGGGTCGGCGACGCCACCGCACCGCGACCGGCTGGCCGGCTGGCGGTTGGCGGATCCCCGACTCGAGTACGTCCAGCGACTCGGGTACGTCCGCGGGTCGCGCGGCCCGGAACGCCTCCGCCTCCGCCTCGGTGTCGGGCACGGACGCACCTCGACGGGTCGTTATCGGTGCAGCCTCAGTTGTGATGGTCATATTCCTCAGGGTAGATCTGTTCATCCACGATCGCGAGCGCACCGCAGACATCGACTCATACAGCCGGGCCGGCCGCATTCAGCCGCCGGGCCGGGCGGCTACGTGGCGACTGAACAACCGCGTAACCGCCCCGGCGTCAGGCGTTGTGA
>NZ_CAUVXO010000602.1:0-605 GCF_963555865.1 Protofrankia sp. Cr1 | reverse complement strand
TGGTCTCGCTCGTAAGTCCTTCGGGGGTTGACACCTGGGCGCATGGTGTGGGGCCGGTTAGATGCCGGGGTCAACAGGTACAGCTGGCAGGCGTAGTCGAGGGTCTCTTCGGGGGTGCCGGTGACGGTGGGCCGGTGGGCCGGTGGGTGTCCTGGTATCCGTTGTTGCTCGCGAGGGAGAGGGCGAATCCCCAGTGGGTGGCGGATCCGGTATAGCGCAGCCGCATCAGCGGGATGCTCTCGCCGTCGGCGAGCCGGCCCTCGATGTAGGCGAACGCGCCACGGTAGCGGATGTGCAGGCCGGCGAGTGGGGGCCGGCGGGTGGCCGCGTGGATGTGTAGCCGCTGTGACAGCGACACCTTGGTGGGTGGCCGGCCCGGCACGAGTGGATGGTTGACATACATTTTCCGCCCGAAAACCGGCGCCTCCTGACGCCTTTCTTCCACTCGTCGCACCGAAGGGAATACGGATCAAGGAGTGGGGTTGGGGTGGATGCGTCGCGAGGCGGCGGAGGGAGGCATCGGAGGTGTTGGGTGTGGACCGACGACAACCCGGCGAGGTGCGTGCCCCAGCCCCGCGACGCCGCGTCCCCTGTTGCCGGTCGCT
>NZ_CAUVXO010000601.1:0-3082 GCF_963555865.1 Protofrankia sp. Cr1 | reverse complement strand
CGTCGAGGACCGGACCCGGGCGGTGCAACGCCTGGAGAAGGTCATGCAGGACGCCCTGTTAACTGAACTACGGCGGGAGTCTTCGCAGCTCAGTGGCCAGGGCGGGTCTGGGTGAGTACGGTTCCGGTTCATGATCAGAGCAGAGGATGCGCCGCGGGACTTGTCGGCGTTGGTAGTGCCGCGGTGGGGCACGCTTGAGGCGACCGATGATGTGTTCGAGCCGTACCGGCTCGTTGGCGCCGATGGTGCGGTGGTCTCGCCGGTCGCGGCGTATTTGAAGGAGCTGCAGGCGTGCGGGCGGGCGGCGAGCACGCTCCGTTCATACGGTATGGATCTGTTGCGTTGGTTTCGGTTCCTGCGGGCTATCGAGGTTGGGTGGGATCAGGCGACCCGGGTGGAGGCCCGGGATTTCTGCTGCTGGGTCCAGGTTACGGACAAGCCGGTGCGGCCGCATTGGCGGCGTGAGGCCGACGATGCGCGGAGAGCTGCCTCGCCGGTGCCAGCTGCTCGCCCGACGCGGGTAGACGTGCCGAATACGGTGACTGGGAAGACCGGGCCCGGCGTCAGATACGCTCCAGCGACGGTGGCGCACTGCGAGACGGTGCTGCGGAGCTTTTACGACTTTCATCTGGAGGCTGGCAGCGGGCCGATGGTGAACCCGTTCCCGTTGGCGCGGGATCGGCGTGGTGGGAGGGCGAATGCCCATCACAACCCGATGGAGTCGTTCAAGAAAGAGCGCACCGGCCGGTACCGGCCCAGGATGGCTCAGCGTGTTCCCCGGCAAATCCCTGACAGGAAGTTCGACGAGCTGTTCGCACAGTTGTCGTCGCACCGGGATCGGGCGCTGGTTGCCTTCTGGGTGTCGACTGGGGCACGGGCGGCGGAGTTGCTGGGTGCCACCTGTGGTGATGCCGACCCGGGTCAGCAGCTGATCACAGTGATCCGTAAAGGGACACGGTTCATGCAGCAGCTGCCGGCTTCACCGGACGCGTTCGTGTGGCTGCGGTTGTATCAGGTGCAGATACAGGGATTAGTACCTGTTGGGCTGGATCAGCCGTTGTGGTGGACATTGCGGCGTCCGTTCCGATCGTTGACCTACCATGCGGCCCGCGCGATGTTCACACGAGCTAATGCTGCGTTGGGCGCGAACTGGTCGCTTCATGACCTCCGACATTCTGCCGCCTATCGGATGATTCGGGACCCCGCAATGCCGCTCACTGACGTTCAGTGGGTTCTTGGCCATGCGCAGTTATCCACCACGCAGGTGTATTTGGCCGCGCCTGCCGAGGATGTGATTGCCGCGGTGTTGGCGCACCATGCCCGCCAGGCGCAGAACCGATCGGCGGCGGACAGCTCGATGGGGTATCGCCCGGAGTCGCTGAGCGTCCTGTTCGGGCGGGAGTTCGGATGACAGGAGCTCCGATAGGCGGGGCCGAGGCAACGCGCCGGATGGTGTCTGGTGCGGTGGCTTCTGCCCTCTATCAAGGTGGGCGCCCGCGGGAACAGGCCGGAGGGTGGCCGGCGTCCTCGGTGGCGCTGCTGCAGCGGTTTCCGCCCCGGTCGGTGCCGGCGACCTGGCCGATGACCCAGCAGCCGAAACGGGACGTCGTGGCCACGCTGGTGGCGGCCCCATTCGTCGTCGAAGGCGCCCACCTACAGCACGACCGTCGCCGTGGCCTCGTCCATGTGCTGGAGTGGCTCCAGGAGCAGCCGGGCCAGACGTGGCAGGACCGGTGGATCGCCAGCGCAGTGGACGCGGAGGGGAACAGCGCGTGGAGGCAGCTGGCGACCAGGTGGATGGCGTCCACCTCCCGTGGGCCGAAAGATCCTGACCACGCCTGTCTCACGGTCGGGCGCGGGATGCTGCTGCTCGTGTGCGGTGACGTGATCCGCCCAAGCCTGGGCTGGCTGTTGATGCCGGCTACGCCCAAGAAGTTGCTTACCGAGATCGCTCGTACCCGTGATCCCGAGCAGTTCGCGGTCCTGGAGTCTGTCTGCCGGGCTGGCTCCGCGAATGCCCACACGACACAACTGGCGTTCCGTCGGGTCGCGACCATCGTGGCCGCCAAGGGCGGCTTAGTCGGCGACATCACCATCGGTGACTGTCTGGAACTGTTACGCATCGCTGACGACCTGCAGGGCAGCGCCGGAGCCACGAGCCCGTACTTCTATCAGCTGCTGCGCACGGCGGGGGTGTTCGGTGGTAGCGCGCCAGCGGTGCGGGCGCTGAAGACCCAAGGCCAGCTCAGCTGTGAGCAGCTGATCGACCGGTACGGCATTGAATATCGCCCGGTCCGTGACCTGCTGGTGGACTACTTGCGTGAACGTCAGCCTGCCGTCGACTACGCGACGTTGCACAAGCTCTCCTACACGCTGGGCCGGCTGTCCTGGCGCGACCTGGAGCTCCACCATCACGGTATCGACTCGCTGCGCTTGACGGCCGAGGCCGCCACCGCGTGGAAACAGCGCATCACCACCAAGACGACCCGATCCACGGCCGTCGACGGACAGGTCACCGAGGTTCCCGCAGCCCGCATCAACGCGGCCGAGCATGTGGTCACGGTGCGAGCCTTCTACCTCGACATCACCCAGTGGGCAGCAGACGATCCGGCCCGATGGGGCCCCTGGGTGGCCCCGTGTCCGATCCGCGACGTGGAGGCATCCCACAGCAAGAAACGCTCGCACCGCAAGTCACGTATGGACCAGCGGACCCGCGAACCTCTCCCGGTCCTCCCGGTCCTGATCGCCACTGTTGACGCCGAACGCAAGGCGGCGACCGAACGGCTGCACGCCGCCCAAGCCGCCGATGCCGGCGCGTTGTTCATCGTCGCAGATCAGACCCTGCGACGATCGAAGGCTCTCCATGCCTCCGCAGGCAAGGTCTGGGCCGAGGATCCACATACCGGGAAACGCCGTGACCTCACCCTCGAAGAACATCAGGCGTTTTGGACCTGGGCCGCCGTGGAGGTGCTGCGTCACACCGGTGTCCGCATCGAGGAACTCACCGAGCTTTCCCATCACAGCCTCGTTCAATACAAGCTCCCGACCACTGGTGAAATCATCCCACTACTGCACATTGCAC